>CAIXBQ010000100.1 GCA_903917705.1 uncultured Verrucomicrobia subdivision 3 bacterium
ACTGCTCTGCCAATTGAGCTACCGGGAGCAATCATCAGGGCGAATCGCGAGGAGAAGTTAAGCTGCGTTTCGGACGAGTCAATAAGTCTTTTTGTGCCGGCGTGAAAGCCGGCTGATGGAGGATGGAGGAACACGCTACAAAACTGGTATTATTGTTGCTGGGAACCGCTTTTCTGGCGGCACTGACATGGTGGCGGCCGATGATCGGGTGTTTTATTTATCTCGCAAGTTCAGCCCTGGATTATTTATTAAGCCTCGCAGGATTCGCAACCAGCGGACTGTTCTCCGTCGGGCAGGGAATGCTGGTGCTGTTGGCGGCGGTAAGCCTTATAAAATGGTTCGCGTTCGGGCATCATCTTACGCAGCCGGTGCGTGGCCTTTTTATAAGAATGGCCTTGTTTACAGTCGCCATGTGGTTGTCCGTGTTGTTTGGATTGTGGCCGGCAAATAGTTCGTATCTGGCGGCCGTCATTACCGCCACGACATTTATCCCGTTTATTTTTTACACCTTGGCGGACAATTTGAAGCGATTGGAATTATTGCTATGGGCATTGGGGCTGGGTGTCACTTTGTCAGCGGTCATCGGATGTCTGCAGTTTGGAGGGGTTTTGCAAACAATCAGTGAAAAAGATCGTGCGGTGGTTGACGATACGCGCGGGGCCGTGATGCAATACAATGAAAGGGATGGCCAAAGCGCCGAAGGCACCCGCTATACCGGTCCCATGAAAAACCCGAACGGATTCGGCCTGATTTTGATGAGCGGCATTCCGGCTTTGTATTATTTGGTGACGTCCAAACGATCTGTTTTTCAAAAGACTGTGGCATTGGCATCAATGGCGACGTGTGGGTTTGCCCTGCTATTAACCATGTCGCGGACGTTTATTGTCGGGTTCTTTTTCTTTCTGGTACTTATGACGTTTTACAACTGGTCCGGCAATTGGCTAAAACGCATCCTTTACTGGATGCTTGGAATTGTGGTTGCAGTTGTGTTTGGCCTTGTCTTGCTTAGCATGGAGGGAGTGGGGGGTCGTTTGATGGCCGGCTTTGAGGATGGCGGTGACACTTCCACCCAAGCGCGTTCCAGCGTGATGCTCGGTGGATTAAAGGCTTGCGCAGATCATCCCTTCTTCGGGATCGGTTTGAACAACACCTCGGTAGCGGGCTACAACGCGACTGGCAATGCTTCGCACGACATCGTCAGCACTTTGTCCGGGGAGTTGGGCGCCGTCGGAATGTTGATATTTGGGCTGCTGGTGTGGCAGGCTTTCAAATTGTTGCCCGGGGCAAAAGCTTTTGAAGCAAACGCCCGCCCGGAACTCGCTTCCATCTGTTCCATGACAACCGCCGCTTTGATTGTATGCCTCATTTCAGGTCTGGGAGATCCGGTCATTGACAGTCGGCCGTTATGGATTTGGTTCGGCCTGTGTGCGGTCTTGAACCGGCTCCACGAACTGGAATCAACCGATGGAGAGCCGATGAACATCAATTACGATCAGCCGCCGGGAGAAATTCCAACGGCGGCTTGAAAGCAATGTTTGGAAATATCAAATATGTTCTGGGCGAAGGTTCGCTGGGGTGGCGCGGGCTGCTTTGGGAAAAGAAAATGCGGCCGAGCGAACGCCAGCCACGATCGGCCATCGAGGCATTGCAGCACCAGAAGTTGTGCCGGCTGCTTCGACAAATGGTGCGCATCCCCAATTGGTGCGAGTTGCCGGCCAGTGGAAGGCCGCCCCGCCCGGGCGACGATATTCGCGAATGGCTGGCACACTTCCCGGTTCTCACCAAGGAGACGATTCGACGAGCCGGCGCACGCATGCTCGCGCCTGAACATTCCGACAGGAATATCGAGTGGTGCGTTACCGGGGGCAGCACAGGTGAACCGCTGCGAGTGTTAAAAGATTTTTCCACCCGCGTGGCGACTCAAGCTGCGTGTCTGCGTGGATTCCGCTGGCAGGGTGTTGATCCAGGCGATGCCACCGTTTTCGTCAAAGGAATGGGCCGAATCAGTTGGCTCGGGAAAGTCCGCTGCCGGATGCAGAATTTCCGGCTGGCCGATCCGCTTAACCCAGACCCTGCGGACACCGCCAAAATCATGAAAATGATTCAAGATTTTTCGCCGCGCTGTCTGATTGGTTATCCGACCTATCTTATAAAACTAGCAGAAATGGCCGCCGATTCCGGTTTGCATGTGCCGGTAATTTTTTCCACGGGGGAAATGCTTTTTCCGGCCCAGCGACGGAAATTAGAGACGGTTTTTTCCGCCCGCGTGGCGGAGTATTACGGCAGTAACGAAGTCAGCGGCATTGCTTTCGAGTGCCCGCGGGGACACCTGCACATCACCGAGGAACATGTGCTTTTGGAGACGGTGGATGATTGCGGAAAACCGGTCTGGGACCAGCCTGGCCGGATTCTGGTGACCGACCTCGACAATCAGGTCATGCCATTAATTCGTTACGAACTGGGTGATATTGGGGTGCTGACGCGTGAACCTTGTCAATGTGGCCGGACTTTGCTGGTGTTGAAAGAACTGCAGGGACGATTACAGGATTATTTACAAAACGCCCAGGGCAACATCCTTCCCGCCATGTTTTTTGCCGAACTTTCGCGGCATCTGACCGGCATCCGGTCCTATCAACTGGTTCAACGCACAATGGATGAAATTCTATTCCGCCATGTTCCCAATGGACCGGCGGCGGAGGAGGAGGCGGAGTCAATCCGGGCTGTTATTCAAAACCACCTCGGTAGGGAAATGCGCGTCACCAGCGAAGTCTGCCAGGAGATTGGCTTGTCGGCCGGCGGCAAGATGCGGCTGGTAATGGGTCTGCCGCTCAAGACCCTGCAAAATTAATTTTCTGCGAACCGAACCGCCGGTTCTGATTCCCAATGCTTAAAATTGCGGTTATCTCGCATATGTATCCGTCTCGGGTCAACCCGGTTCACGGCCAGTTCATCCATGCCCACGTCAAGGCATTGCAGGCGCAGGGCGCGGCCGTGCGGGTCATTGCGCCGGTTCCGTGGACGCCGCCGGGACTGGGCTGGCTGCGCAGGAAATGGGCGGAATACTCGGCCATCGCTGGAAAGGTGGAGGATTACGATGGCGTCCGGGTGGTGCGGTTGCCGTATATCACGCCCCCGCGGCCGTTTCATGTTATCGGCGGGCGGACCATGGCCGTGAGTTTGCGCCGTGCATGGGAAAAGATTATGGCTGACTTTGCCTGCGACTTGATCCACGCACACACGGTGACACCGGACGGATTCGCCGCCGTAAAGCTTGGAAAAGATCTTGGCCGGCCGGTCGTTTGTTCAGCGCGCGGAAGCGAGGTGCATGAAATTCCGCGCCAGTCGCCGACCATCCGCCGGATGACACGCTGGGCGCTGCAAAACTGCGACGGCTTCATCGCCGTCAGCCACGCACTGGGACAAACGGCAGTGGAACTGGCGGACGGGCCGTTACAGCCCGAAGTCATTTACAACGGTGTCGCTGAAAACTTCTCGTCTGCCGCCGATGCGAAAAAAATCCGCCGCCAGCTTGGGCTGCCCGAAACGGCGAAAATCATTTTGTTCGTCGGCCGGTGTGAGCGTGACAAGGGCATGGATGAACTGCTCGAAGCCTTTGCCAAAATCGTCCGCCGGTATCCGGAGGCGCTACTGGTGGTGGTCGGTGATGGCGGGGCGCGATCTGAAATGGAATCCGCCGTCCGATGCGCGGCTTTCGGGGATCGCGTGCGCTTCGCCGGCTTGGTGGGACGAAACGAGATTCCCCTTTATTTTCAAGCCTCCGACGTGTTTGTCCTGCCATCTTATGGCGAGGGAATGCCCAACGCGTTGCTGGAGGCGATGGCGGCGGGTTTACCCTGCGTCGCCACGCACGTCGGCGGCATTCCCGAAGCGGTTCAGGACGGCGTGAATGGAATTCTGATCCCGCCGAAATCCGCCGAGGCCATCGCCGGGGCGTTGGAGAAAATCATTTCCGCTCCGGATTTTGCGCGCGGCCTGGGCGCGGCGGCGCGGCGCGCCATCACCGAAAAATTCAGTTGGCCCGCCAATGCCCGCGCGCATCTGAAGTTTTACGAACAGGTCATCGCCAAATTCCACCGGCACTGACCCCGACCAATCACCAAATGAACCCGACACCGAAAACTGAAACCTCCGCCACGGAAGCGGCACGTCCGACGGAAAAAAAATCGCCGACGGCGCGCACGGCCTTTGAAATTCTTCCAGAGTCCCAGCACGGTCGGTGGGACGAATTCGTTTTGAACTGCCCGCGCGGCTCGGCGTTCCAGACGACGTGGTGGTATCGGGCGTGGGGCGTGAGTCCGGTGGTGCAGGTTTTGCGCGGCGATGACGGCGGCATCAGCGCGGGAATTTGCTATGCCGTGGGCCGGCGGTTCGGCACGCGGGCGACGGTGCGCCCGCCGTGCACGGCGGGAAACGGCCCGGTCTTCAACCCGTGCCAAGAAGAAGGCCGCTACAAGGAAAACACGCATGCCAAGCAGATGGCGTTACTGGCCATTCACAGCCTGCCGAAGCTGGGATTTTACGATTTGCGGTTGCGACCGGTGGATACGGATGTCATGCCGTATCTCTGGAATGGTTTCGACACGCAGGTTGGTTATACCTACGTCATTCCGGCCAGCCAGAAAGATGACTGGATGGAGGGCGCGTCGAAAACCACCCGCAAGGAGTTGCGCCGGGCCAGCCGCGAGGTCGCGGAGCAAGGCTATCAAATCGAGGAAAACCCCGCCGCCGCCGACATGCTACCGCTGATTCAGGACACCATCAACGCGAAGGAATTTCGCATTGACCGGTTGGCAGAACGCTTCGCTGATTGGTGGCGGGCCATTCGGGAACACCAGGTGGGCTGCGGCTACTTGTTGCGGGACAAGTCGGGGACGCCGATGGCGGCGGACATTTTGATTTGGGACCGGCACACGGCTTACAGCATTCTCGGCGGCATCCGCGCCGACCTCCGGAAGGACTCACGCGTGGGCACGATTTTGCTGGAGCGCATGATCCGCGAGGCGCACGGACGCGGTCTGGATTTTGATTTTGAAGGCTCATCCCTGCCCGGCGTGGAGCGGTTCATGCGCAGTTTCGGCGGCGAACTCCGGCCGATGATTCGCGTGGTGAAAATCCGTTCGCCCATCACCTATGCCCTGTGGCACACGCACCGTTTTTTCAAGCAGCATCGGCGGCCGTGGGTTTGGGTGGAGTGAGGGGACCAAAACCTGAGACCTGAAACCTGAATATATCGGGAGTAAAGAGTAAGTAGTTGGGGGATGGCATATGGACAAAACACGCATTTGCATTATCACGACGGCGCACGATGCGCGGGACGACCGGATTTTTCACAAGCAGGCGTTGTCGCTAGCACAAGCCAGTTTTGAGGTGTCGATGATTGCCGGTTGGACGAAGGAGATGGATTCCGGTCCGGTAAAAAAACTGTCGCTGCCGGTTTTCAAGGGGAAAGTTAGCCGCATACTGCGTGGCTCGTTTTGCGCGTTGCAGCTGGCGTTGAAGGAAAAGGCGGCAGTGTATCACTTTCACGACCCGGAACTGTTGCCGCTGGGCGTGGTACTGAAAATTTTCGGCAAGCGCGTGATTTACGATGTTCATGAAGATTACTCGCGCAAAGTTCTTTCCCGTTGCCTGCCCCAGCCGCTGGCATGGCTGGCCTCCCATAGCCTGCGCGGTTTCGAGGCGGCCTGTGCGTGGACGTTTGACCACATTGTGGCGGCGGATTCGCATGTGGCGTCGCTGTTTGCGCCGCGCAAGACGACGGTGATCGCCAATTATCCGCCGGTGGATTTTGTGAATCGGAAATTCCCGACGCGCGAACCGGACGACGGGGTGTTTCGGATGGTTTACGTCGGCGGCATCAATGAGATTCGCGGCATCGGAAAGACTCTCGATGCGCTGGATTTAATCACAGACACGCCGGTGGAATTTCATCTGGCGGGGAACATTTCCGGGCGCGAACTGGCGCGGCGTATCGAAAGCCATCCGCGCGTCGTTTACCATGGCGTCCTGCCGTGGGAGCGGGTCAACGGCGTGATCGCGCGGGCGGATGTCGGGCTGGTGCTGTTCCAGCCGGTGCCGGCGTTCAAGTATTATCCGGGCGAAAACATCATCAAGCTCTGGGAATTTCTTGGTCTGGGACTGCCGGTCATCATCTCGGATTTTCCGCGCCTGAAAAAATTGATTGAGGATTTGGGCGCCGGCATCGCCGTTGATTCCGCCGACCCGTCAGCCATCGCGGCAGCCATCCGCCAGTTGCGCGACCAGCCGGAATTGCGCCGCCGACTCGGCGCAAACGGCCGCAACTCCGTATTACGGGAGCGCAACTGGGACGGTGAAGCGCGAAAGCTGGCGGCGATTTATCGAGGGCTTGGCTTATGAATGTCAGCTTCTACAAGCAAAAGATTTTGTTGTGGCTCGTTGGTTGCACGGTGGTTTTGCGTGTCCTGGCTGATGCTCCCTTCCAGCTGGCCATCGCTTCGACGGGCAGTGTCGGAATGCTCGCATTGGCGGGTGTTTCCAATGGTTTTTGCCAGGTGGAAAGCACAACCCAACTCGGCATCGGCCGGGGCGCTTATCCAAAGACCGGAGCCGTGGTGGCGATTACCTCAACCCAGATGGCGCTCAATTTGCCGGTGTTGGATCAGCAACGATTTTTTCGCGCCGTTTATCTGGGTACAAATCCTTTAGCTGTCAGCCAGCCGGTTTCTATCAGTACGACCAGCCGGTTCCAGCGCACAGGTAATTCAATTGATCCAATGACCGGGGTTGTGGCTGGGAACAATGTGGCAAATACGTGGAATGTAGAACTGCCGGCGTGGTGGGCTGGACAGGGATTGAGGCCATTGGGCGGGACGAACATGATTGTGGGCATCAATCGCAAAGGCGTTTGGTTTGGCACGCCAAACGTCCTCGGTCAGGGCGCGCTGTATGCTTCTACCGATCAGGGATTGACCTGGACTTATGCCGCAACCCTGCCCAAGAAAAATGCATCCGATTATATTGTCAGGCTCGCGACAATTCCGGCGGGAACGAACGAACTGATTTTCGCCAGCATGAATCAAGGCGGGCTTTACCTGTCCACCAACCAAGGCGTGACTTTCTCCACCAACCTGCTGCCGTCCTGGTATGTGGCGCTGACACCGCGCATGCCATTCCACAACAATCTGCTGGTGGAAGCGGTGGCGGGCAGGACTGCGGATGACTGTCATGTGTTAATCTGTTTCTACGGGCAAAGGCTGGAAGGCGGCACTTACAAAATTGGCTGCCTTTATGTTTTTCGCACGGATTTGACTTTGCGGCAGATGGCGGCGGGCGGCACGCCGCAGTTGCAGGTGGCGTGGAAACAGGATTACTTTGATTTTTTTGCCCGTCATGTCGCGGGAGCCATTGCGGTAACAAACCATGCCGGCGTGGTTTCCGCCACCGCAAACACCCTGACCGATGCCGCTGGAATATTTAGAGCCAACGACACCACGCGGCCGCGCTGCATTCGCATCACCAGCGGCACCGGTGCCGGTCAGGGTCGGATGATTGTTTCCAATACCACCAACACTTTGACGATTTACACGCCGTGGCAGATTTTGCCGGACGCCACGAGCGACTATCAAATCATCAACGGCGCTCAAGCTGGGAGGGGCGGTATGCATCTGCACTGCGCCACCTGGCAGCCGCTTGCGCAAAATGGCGAAACCAATATTTTATTCATCAGTTTTGGTGACAATGCCGCCGGTCATATCTGCCGCGTTGCCAATTTTGATCAACTGGGCGTCAATCCCGCCGGCGAGGATTATTCCGGCTGGGGGTGGAATTATTCCGACTCGCAGGTGTTTGCCCTCGCCCAACAGCCGACCACCATGGTTGCAAACACGAATGGAACACTGGTTCTTTTGGCTCGCGATGCCGATGCCAGCGTGTTGGTTTCGGGGGACAACAGCTTCCGTCCCAAGGTTGCCTTCGAGGACACTTTCAATCCTTATGCTTCGGCCTATGCCGGCGTTGGCTACGATGCCGTTGTGGGCAGCAATCAAGTTGCCGTGGTGGCTAATCTCACCGAAGGCGCAATGGGGCAATATGGCATTTACGCGGGCGATCCCACCGCCCGACAACAAATGTTCCGGCTGGTACGAGGATTG
The DNA here is from genome assembly GCA_903917705.1 of uncultured Verrucomicrobia subdivision 3 bacterium. Lineage (GTDB taxonomy): Bacteria > Verrucomicrobiota > Verrucomicrobiia > Limisphaerales > UBA11358 > UBA11358. Next base: position 8,154 of record CAIXBQ010000100.1, read on the forward strand.
AATCCAGTGACCAGCACCAATTATGTTGGCTACTATGCCGCCTACGATAATCCTCAAAGTGGCGATGTGATCGTGTCGGGCGACAGTGTCGGCAAAGGGCAGATCACCAATACCTGGCTGTTGAGCCTGCCGGTCCTGACCAACTTGCAATTCTCCTTGGTGGCCAATGCCACCACCAACCTGATTGCCAACGCAGACTTCCAGACCAATAACGGCAGCCTGCCGTCCAACTGGTATAGTTCATACCAGATTCCAGCCGGCCGGCGTGTTTACAATGCGGCTGATGTTTATGGCGGCGGCTGTGCCTGGCAAGTCACGCAAACCAACCTGAATACAAACTCACAATATGCGATCAGCTCATGGCTCACGGGGTTCTCCACCGACCGTCCGCTTTGCATTTCTTTTCCCTATCGGATTTCGGGCGCCTTCAACGCCAATTATTCCTCACCCGCGCAACTGCGCGTCCAATGGAATTCATCCACTGGCACCATCCGGCTCGATACCATAAAGGGAAACAACGTTTGGACCACCAACCAATGGCATACCGACCATTTTAGTGTTTTGCCGCCAACCAACGCCATCAAGGCCAATTTCAGTTACCAGTTTCGCAATTACACCGGTTCCGTGGATGTCGCGCTGCCCTCGGCGAACTGGTGGCGCTATGCCGCACCGGCGGTCGGTGCCCGCGCGGCCGATGTTTTGGAGCATGCCACCGCCGACGGCGACTGGTCGGGAAAGCTCAACTCGCACGTCGAGTTTCTCGTGCTGCCGCTCTGGCCGACCGATGTGAATCCATATGCGATGGAAACCGTCTGCTCCCTCCTTGCGAGCGACGGCAGCCGATGTCTGTTGACCTGGGATTACAACCTCGGTTTTCAGGCGGTTTTGCAGGACGCGCAGGGAAAGCCGCTGCTTTCGTTGAATCTCGGTCAGCTACATACGTTGACGCGGTTTGATCCATGCCGGTTCGTCGTGGATTTTCAGCACGGCGTTTTGACGGCGAAGTTGGATGCCGGCGGTGATGTCTTGCAAGCCGTCGGTGCGACCGACGCCATCAATTCATTCAGCCCGGTGAAAATCCGCCTCGGCAGCGATCAATTTACCCGCGCCAATCTCGGCTGGGAAGGTTACTACTCCTTATTAAGTTGCAAGGGTTCCTAGTTAAATCAAATTCAACACGATAAAAGCGCACAGCTTATGAGTTCACAAATAAAAATCTTCGGCACCGACGGTGTGCGCGGAACGGCCAACCTCGAACCCGTCACCGCCGAAACCGCGCTCAAGCTCGGCCGCGCGGCCGCGCACGTCTTCAAGAATCTCGAAACCCAGTCACGCAGCCGCGGCAAACACCGCATTGTCATCGGCAAAGACACGCGGCTTTCGGGCTACATGCTGGAGAATGCCATCAGCTCCGGCATCCTTTCGATGGGCGTGGATGTTTTCTTTGTCGGCCCGCTGCCCACGCCGGGCGTCGCCTATGTCACGCGCAGCCTGCGCGCCGATGCCGGCATCGTCATCACCGCCTCGCACAATCCCTACACCGACAACGGCATCAAGTTTTTCCGCGCCGACGGCTATAAGCTCGACGATAAAATTGAAGCCGAGATTGAACGCCTCGTCTTCTCCGGTGAAGTGGAAAAGATCCGCCCTTCCGCCGAGCACATCGGCCGCGCTATTCGTATTGATGACGCGCTGGGCCGCTACATCGAATACGCCAAATCGTCGTTTCCAAAAGGTCTGACGCTCGAAGGCGTGAAGATTGTTTTGGACTGCGGCCACGGCGCCGCTTACAAGGCCTCGCCCTGCGTTCTGCGCGAACTCGGCGCGGAGGTCATCGTTTACGGCAACCAGCCCGATGGCAAAAACATCAATCAAAACTGCGGCTCCATGCACCCGGAGGCGATGTGCCAGAAAGTCGTGGAAAACGGCGCGCACCTCGGCATCGCGCACGACGGCGACGCCGACCGCGTGCTGCTATGCGACGAACATGGCACACTGATCGACGGTGACGACATCATGGCCATCGCCGCGCTGGGGATGTTGCAAGAAGGTTCCCTCGCCGAAAAAACTCTCGTTGCCACCGTGATGAGCAATGCCGGCCTCGAAGCCGCCATCAAAAATGCCGGCGGCATGATGCTCCGCACCGCCGTGGGCGACAAGAACGTGATTGATGAAATGCTGAAGCACGGCTTCAACTTCGGCGGCGAGCAGAGCGGGCACCTGATTTTCCGCGACTACGGCACGACCGGCGACGGCCTCGTGGCGGCGCTGCAAATTCTGCGCATCATGAAAGCCAAAGGCCAGCCGCTCTCCACGCTGGCGAAATGCTGGATGCGTTTCCCGCAGCTCGTGACGAATGTGAAGGTGCGCGAGAAAAAGCCGTTTGAGCAGCTGGCCGGCTTGAACCAGCTCGTGGCGGATGCGGAAAAAGAATTATCGTCACAAGGCGGTCGGCTGTTGCTGCGCTACTCCGGCACAGAACCCAAGGTTCGACTGCTGGTGGAAGGTCGCGATGCCGCCATGCTAAAAACTTGGTCGGATAAAATCTGCGGCGTGATTCAAAAGCAAATCGGAACGTAGCAAACTCCGCTAAACGCACGAACAATCTGATTAGTGGTCATGATTGTGACTTTACAATCCAAAACAACTGCGGCACCCAGTGTGCCGCTGGCCAGACTATGTCATTGGCCGGAAGGTCGGCCGTTCGCATTGTTCCTGTCCCACGACGTGGATCAAATCCACGATCGAGAACTGTTCCGGTTGCTGGCAGACGCCAACCATATCCGTCGCCGGTTGACGAGTAGTGAACCCGGCAGCATGGGACTCGCGGGACTTCGGATGGCGCGTTCGATATTCCAGCCCAAACCAGCACAGAAGGATTTTGAAACGCTGCTGGCGATTGAAGGCCGGCACGGTTTCCGCTCCACGTTTTTTCTGCTGCATGACAAATACTGGGCGCGGCAAGGCGGGCGCTATTCCCTGCAATGCTGCGAAATTCAAAACATCGGCCGGATGATTTTGGATGCGGGCAGCGAGTTGGGTGTCCACGGAGGCTATTACCATTTCAACAACTCCGCGCTCTACCACGAAAGTCTGGAGGCGGTGGGATCCGCCTTTGGCGTCCGGCCCTGCGGCATCCGGAACCATCTGCTGCGCTTCTCGTATCCGGAAACCTGGCGGGCGCAGGCGGCAGCGGAATTTGCCTACGACGCCACTTATGGTTTGCCGGGCGAACTGGGCCCGCGCGGCGGCTGGCCGTTTCCATTTCAAACCTGCGACGCGAACACGGGCGAGTTTTTAAACCTGATCGAACTGCCGATGACGGTGATGGATGCCACACTGTTCCGGCATCTCCGGCTCGGCGGCGAAGCCGCATTGGAAAAAGCCTGGCAGGCCGTGGCGGGCGTGATCGGCGTGGGCGGACTGGTCTCGCTGCTTTGGCACAATAATTATTTTAACGAGCCAGAATACTGGGACTGGCAGATGGTTTATGAGGAATTGCTGAACCGGCTGGCGCCGCTGAAACCGTGGTGCGCCACCGGCGCGGAAATCAACGCCTGGTGGCGGGCCAAAGCGGCGGTTACCATTCGGACATCCTCCGGAGCTGATGGAATAATCAAAATTGAGATCCATTCGCCCCAGGCAATTGAAGACTTGGTGCTCGAAATTCATTCAACCAACAAACTTCAGATTCCATCCTCAAATGCCTGGATGGAGTCGAATGACCATGGAGCCAGGATTCATTTCCAGCGTTTGCTGGCGGGAGAAGTAGTCAACCTGGAAATCGCCGCGAGCCGTTGACCATGAAATGCGTCGAGCGATATGCGGAAATGCTGACCGCCAAGCGGAAACCTTTCACGCTAGTGGACGGCCAATTGTTTACCCGCCACCAGCAGTGGATCGCGCCGGTCGGCCCGGCGGCGCAGCGATATTCACTGACCCGCCAACAGGCGTGCGAACTGCAAAAGAAACTGGGCGGCTGGTGGGTGAGCTGGACGGATGGTTTCGGCGCGGATGCCACAGCTTCGGAATGGTATGCAGTGATCTGCCGGAAACATAAACCGGTGGAAGAAATTAGTTCGGGTAACACCCGGAGCAAAGTCAGGCGGGGTTTAAAATTCTGTGAGGTCAGGCGCGTGGAGGCCGCAGAAATCGCTCGCAAAGGCTACGATACCTACCGGGCGGCGTTGCAAGGCTATTCTGTCGAGGCCTCGGTTCCTTCGCTTGAAGCATTTGCCCAGAGGGTCCTTACGGACGCGCCGTTTACGGACATCAAACATCACTGGGCAGTTTATCATGAAGGCCGGATGGTCGCGTTCGCGCATTGCCTGCTCTATGACCGGAACGAAGTGGATTACACGCTGATTAAATTGCATCCCGACTATCTCAACCGCTATCCATCCTACGCCTTGTTCCACAGTATGAATCAATTCTATCTGGAACAAGAGCGGTTTGAATATGTGAACGACGGGTTTCGATCCATCCTGCACGAGACCGGCGTCCAGGATTTTTTGATCCGGGAATTTGAATTTGAAAAAGCCGCCACGAACTTGCGTCTGCAATTCCGGCAACCGGTCGCGGCATTGCTCCCAGTTTCCGCGCCACTCCATCCGATGTTGAGCCGGATAGACAAGCGATTGAAGTCTGTTCTGGAACTGTGGCGGCTCCGGGTAGCATGACCAGAATTATGTTTACAGATATTTCAGAAGCGGTCATTCGCCCAATTACAGAGACTGAATTGGCCTTGTTTACCATGAAGCGTGGCAAGAAGGTGGTTCAGCACTCCGGTAGATATTGGGTGGAAACGGCGCGCGGATTTTTTGAACCGGTTCACTGGCTTGCCCGTGTGCCAAAGGAACAAATAAACCGGCCGAGCCATTATTGCTGGGGTTATAGAAGCTGTCTCCATAAAGAGGAGGCTGCCTACGCCAATGGCAGCCTGCCGATTCACCTGCTGGATGAAAACGACCTAACCCATTACGAGGAGGCGAACCTGCCGGCGAAGCGGCGCAGCCAGCTTCGCAAGTCTCGTAAGGTGGTCCAGGTGGTTCGCATTGTTGAACCGGAACCTTATTTAGAACAAGGTTATGACGTGCTGAAATCCGCCGTGAACCGGACGCATCATGGTTCAATTCCGGCCTTCGACCGCTATTGCGAGAACATGCAGCGGCAGTTCGCTGAGGATAAAAGTATACTGCTGGCTGCATTAGTAGATGGCCAAATGCGTGGCTATGTTGTTCTCTCGGCAGTGGACGACGTGGCTTACATTGACACCGTTTTGTTAGCGACCGAATTCCTGTCAACCGACATGGGAACCGCTCTGGCATTCGAATCGGTTCAGGTTGCCCGGCGCTGCCCGCAGATCAAGCATGTGGTCTATGGTCTTCATTCAGTGGAAGATTCCCGGCTCGGAGTTTTTAAGGAAGGAATGGGATTCAAGATTCATTTGTGGCCGCTGAAATTCCGGATTCCACAGATCATCCGCTGGATCGTAGGTCGGCAATCACCGGAGAAACTGTATCGCCTAATGGGAGGTCAGTTCAAACAACGCACCGTGCTTGCTACACCGCCATTGGTTGATGATAAAAATCAATGATCCTCCACTACTACCAGCAATTTTTCACCGGACCGGACGCGCCCGGCACGCTTACGCCGCGCCAGCTCATGCGGCGGGCCGGCGAATATTGGTAACGACTGGTGACAACCCCAGACGCTCACTTGACTAAGAAACAGACATACGCCGCGGCCATGCTACGCAGTGTCATGGCCGCACAAGGTCTGGATCCACTCACGCTGAACCCAATGCGGCTGACCTCGTCGGGCTTGATGCTTGGTGACCGACTGCTCATCGCCTCCGGGGAGTTGGATGCCATTTTTGACAGTGTCAGTCTGGCGCGCGAGTCGGAAACTGGACGAACCGACAGGCTTGGACGATTTGATGAAGCTGCTGTGCAATGGGATACCGCGAAGCCGTGGGTGGATCAGAAGGCGACGGAACTTGCCGAGAAACTCGGCGCATCCCCTGTCACCACAGGCGCAAAATTCCAGGTCATCATCGCGCATGATGTGGATCGGACCACGCCTTGGGAACCCACCTGTCTCCTCAATACCGTGCTCCATGCCACCGGCCTCCGCCACGGTTCGGGGATGCCGATCTATGAGGCGCGATCTTCGCAGTCAATCATCAGGACAATTGACCGCCTGCTGGAATATGAGCGCAACCAAGGCATCGGGTCCCATTATTTCATGATGTCCGGGCCGTATGGCTTGGGCCGATATTCAACCCGCACGGATGTCCGGTGGCGTTCCGCCCGGACAACCGGTCAGCTCATTCAACAAGCAGGAATGTCCATTGGACTGCACGGCAGCTTTGCCGCCAGAGATGACAACCGTTATGCGAAGGAAAAAAATCTTCTGGAGCAAATGCTCGGATGCGCCGTCACCGCTCATAGAAACCACTATTTGCGGTTTGATCCCTTGAGACTTTACGCGCAACTGGAGCAAGCCGGCATCCGGTTTGACCTCGGCATTGGTTATGTCACCCGCATCGGCTTCCGCAATGGGAGTGCGAGGTGCCATCGGGCCTTCGATCGGTTGAATGAGCGACCGGCAAACGTCTTTTCCGTGCCGCAACTTTACATGGATACGGTGATGCAGCACTGCAGTCCACAACAGATTGTGAATGAACTGCGCGAGGCTCTAACACAGGTCAAAAATGCCCAAGGCTGTGTCTGTCTGGTGTTTCATCCCGAAACCTTTCTGATGGACAACCGGGCATGGCCGCTCTTTAGTGAGATTATTCAAATATGCCGGGAGATGGGGGCTGACCTGTCAGGAAAATTGCCGCAACCAAACGCTCCGAATCTTAAGGCCGACTAGTTCGGGCTCGTTGAATACTTTGACGATTGTGAATATATTACTCATCAATCATTATGCGGGTTCGCGTGAATATGGCATGGAATACCGGCCTTATTATCTCGCGCGCGAATGGCAGCGGCTGGGACATCGGGTGCGAATTGTGGCGGCGTCCTGCTCGCACCTGCGGATTAAACCGCCGAAGCTGACCGGAACAATCACGGAAGAGAATATTGATGGAATTTCTTACGTCTGGCTAAAAACACCAGGTTACCGTGGCAATGGTGCCAGACGTGCCATTAATATGTTTGCGTTCGTTGGCCAGTTGTTCCGCCATGCCCGTTGGTTGATCAAAAATCAAAAGCCCGATGTCATCATCGCCTCCTCCACCTATCCGCTCGACACCCTGCCGGCTCGTTTCATGGCCCGCCGCTGCGGCGCCAGGCTGGTCTACGAAGTCCACGATCTCTGGCCACTCTCCCCAATCGAACTGGGGAATATGTCGCCACGCCATCCGTTCATTCGACTGATGCAGTGGGCGGAGGACTATGCCTGTCGTTCGGTTGACCGGGTTGTTTCAATGTTGCCAAACGCGCAGATCCATCTGCAGGAACATGGGATGGACGCTGCGAAGTTTGCTTATGTGCCCAATGGCATTGCCATTGATGAATGGGAAAGAGGCGCCAGTCCGTTGCCCGAAACCCATTCGGCCACCTTAAGAACCCTGCACGAATCCGGTCAATTCGTCCTCGGCTATGCGGGAGGCCATGCCGTCAGCAACGCACTTGAATTTCTAATGCAGGCGGCTCGCTTGGTGGCGGATCAACGCGTTACTTTGGTTTTGGTCGGTGATGGCGCCGAAAAGACCAACCTCGTTGGCCAAGCCAAGGCTCTTAATTTACGGAATGTAATTTTTCTGCCAGCCGTCTCAAAGAACGTGGTTCCCGCCTTATTGCGGGAGATGGACGCCCTCTACATCGGCTGGCAAAACAAGCCTATTTACCGTTTTGGTGTCAGCCCCAATAAAGTTTTTGATTACATGATGGCGAGCAAGCCGGTCATCCATTCCGTCAATGCCAGCAATGACGTGGTGGCCGAATCCGGCTGCGGCATCACCGTTCCACCCGAAAACCCTGAAGCCATCGCGGAAGCGATCCGGCAGCTGGCATTTATGTCTGAAAACCAGCGCGAGGAGTTAGGGCAGCGCGGGCGAAACCATGTGCTGAAACACCATGATTACCGCGTGCTGGCCCAACGGTTTCTTGAGGGGTTGATTTAGTTGACTGCTTTGTCAATGGGTTGCTTAACTTCAGCGACTGGCGCGGTCGGCGACACATTTGGACTGGCGGCCAAGGAAACCGGCGTATGATATCAGGGCACAATTTCGATTGGCATATAATGGATGGGGCGCGTTGTTCCGCCGGCTCCGTTGGGGCAGGGTTGGATGCGTTGGCTGGCAACCGCGGCGGGCAAGGGACTGCCCGCCCTGCCAGCCGCGCCGATGAACTTTGCGAGGTGACATGAACCAGCCGGGATTTTACGCGCGACACGGCAAACGCTGGTTTGATTTTTCGGCGGCGGCCATCGGACTGGCCGTTTTGCTTTTGCCGCTGGCGGCGCTGGCGCTGGCTATTTTGATCGCGGATGGAACGCCGGTTTTTTTCCGTCAGCAGCGGGTCGGTCGGCACGGCCGGCTTTTCCGCATCTGCAAATTCCGGACGATGACCAGCCGCATGATGTCAGACTCCACCATCACCGTGTCCGGCGATACGCGGGTAACGCGGCTGGGCAAAATCCTGCGGCGGTTCAAGCTCGACGAGTTGCCGCAGCTGTTCAACGTGCTGGCCGGCGAGATGAGCCTGGTCGGGCCGAGGCCGGACGTGCCTGGTTATGCCGACCGGCTGCGCGGCAATGACGCGCGGGTGCTGGAGTTGCGCCCCGGCATCACGGGCCCGGCGACGCTGGCGTTCCGCAACGAGGAGGAACTGCTGGCGCGGGCCGCTGATCCGAAGCGCTACAACGACGAGGTTGTCTTTCCGGAAAAAGTCCGGTTGAATCTCATGTATCACGACACGCAAGGTTTCGCGGCGGATATCGGCTGGATTTTGAAAACCATTTTTTCACGATGATTTCACCCAAGGAATTTTTCGATCCGTGCGCCTGGGTCTGGTTCGGCCTGCTGGCGGCGGCGGCCTGGAATTTCCGCCGACGCGCTCGCAAAGCCGCCTGGTTGCTGGCAGGACTGGCGGTGTTGTTGAGTCTGGTCGGTCCCCGAGCGGCTGCTGGCCGGCAAGGAGCGAAGCTACTGGCTGGCACCCGACCCGGCGGCCAATCCGCAGGCCTTCGCCGGGGCACAGGCGGTGGTGATGTGCGGCGGCGTGCTGAACGTGTCGGCGCGTGATTTCACGGGCGCGAATTACACGGACGCGGTGAACCGCTTCTTAAAGGCGGTTGAACTGGCAAAACTTTTACAGCGGCCGCTTGTATTGGGCGGCGGCCTGGCCGGCGGCGCGGACACGCTGCTGGAATCCGTTTTCGAGCGGAAATGGCTGGCGAGCTGGGGACAGACCGACCTGCAAGTCCTGGAGCTGGGCCGGTGCGAAAACACCCATGACGAGGCCTTGTCCGCCGCCAAAATCGCGCGCGACCAGGGCTGGACAAACATCGTGCTGGTCACGTCCGCCTACCACATGGACCGCGCGCTGGCGGTTTTTCAACACGCCGGATTGCAGGTGATTCCGATCGGCTGCGATTTTCACGCGATGCCGGCGTTATCCCGAAAAACAAGCCTGAAAATACTGCCAAACATCGGCAGCGCCGAAAATCTGCGGCGGTATCTGACCGAATCCGTCGGGCTGGCTTATTACCGCCTGCGCGGCTGGATCGGGTGAATTTATCCCAAGGAAATCCATGAATAAAAATCCAACCCGGGCCGCAACGCGGGCGGCACAAAGAATACTGCTTTCCGTGCCCCACATGGACGGCAACGAGCGACGCTATGTTCAGGAGGCATTTGACTCAAACTGGCTTTCCACCGTGGGGCCGAATCTCACCGCGCTGGAAAAGGAGTTTTCTGCGCTCGTTGGTTTGCCCGCCGTGGCGCTTGCAAGCGGCACAGCGGGCTTGCATCTGGCCATGCGGCTGGCAGGCGTAAAGCCGGGCGACGAGGTGGTGGTGCCGACGCTGACGTTTTCCGCAACGGTCAACCCGGTGCTATACGAGCACGCGCGGCCGGTTTTTCTGGACAGCGAACCGTGCGGATGGAATCTCAATCCCGTCTTGCTGGCGGATTTTCTGGGGCAGCGCGCCCGCCAAAACCGGCTGCCGAAGGCGGTGGTGGTGGTGCATCTTTTCGGCCTGAGCGCGGCGATGAATGAGATCCAGGAAATCTGCCGCCCGCACGGCGTGACGGTGATCGAGGATGCGGCGGAATCGCTCGGGGCGCGGTATCATGGCAAACATTCCGGCACGATCAGCGATATCGGCGTGTTTTCGTTCAACGGCAACAAGATGATCACCGGCACCACGGGCGGCATGCTGGTGGCGCGGGATCCGGCGAAGGTGGAGGCGGCGCGCAAGTGGAGCCAGCAGGCGCGCGACGCCGACCCGCTGGGCGTGAACAACTACGTCCACAGCGAACTCGGCTTCAATTACCGGATGAGCAATGTCGTGGCCGGCATCGTGCGCGGGCAACTGGAGATTCTGGAGACGCGGGTGGCGCAGCGGCGCGCGGTGTTCGACCGATATCGCACGGGGCTGGCGGAGGTGCCAGGGCTGACGCCGCAGGCGGAATCTCCCGACTGCCGGCACACGCGGTGGTTGAGCTGTTTTCTAGTGGACGAAAAAAAGTTTGGCCTGACCGCCGTGGAACTGATCCGGTTTCTGGACGCGGCGAATATAGAGGCGCGGCCGGTGTGGCGTCCGCTGCATACCCAGCCGTTGTATGAAATATTTGAGTGCATCGGAGGCGGCGTGGCGGAGGATTTGAACCGGCGCGGCATCTGCCTGCCCAGCTCCAGCTCGCTTACCGTGACGGATCAGGAGTTTGTGATGGCGCGACTGCGCGAGGCGCATGAACTGGCGCCCATCCGGCGGTGACTTTTCAGCTTCCCTCGCGATTTCCGCCCATGATGGACAGCGGGAAACACTCGCTCACAGCATAAAGCCCGTCGTTTAATGCAATGCCATTCTCGCCCAGTTTCATATCTGGTAAGTTTCTATTGATTTCAACGATAGTGAAGCGGGTTAGAAAATGTAATTACGACAGCTTGTGCGAGCTTGGGTCGATGCACAAGCTGGCGGCAGCTTGATTCGCCCGCCCGACTTTCGATCCGGCGACCGGCCTTTCCGGCATGATTTCACCGGTGATTTTTCCCTTTATGGACACGCTCCATCGCCTCCTTCGGCACAGCACGGTCGTCTTGGTTTATATCCTGATGACCGTTGCCAGCCTGGGCCTGAGCTATCTGCTGCGGTTTGAGTTTGCGCCGCCGGCGGAAACGCTGCGGCAACTGCTGAACGTGCTGCCGCTGCTGATCGCGGTCAAGCTGGCAGTCATGGTTCTGACCGGCCAGTTCGAAAGTCTGCTGACGTTTTTTTCCGTGCCGGACTTTCAGCGGATCGTTCGCGCCGGAGCGCTGAGCACGGCGGTATTTTTCGGCATCTGGATATTCTCCAACGGCGAACTGTCGCCGCCCCGCAGCGTGCTGGTGATGGATGCGGTTTTTTTCATCGGCCTGGTCAGCGGGCTGCGATTATTTATGCGGAACATCCGGGAACAATGGGAATCTTTTTCCGCCGCCACCGAACGGCACCTGGAACCGGTGGCCATCATCGGCGCGGGCGAGGCGGGCGCGCGACTGGCCCAGCAATTCATGCGGCACTCCGGTTTCGGCCTGAACCCGGTGGTGTTTCTGGATGATGACCACGGCAAATGGGGACAGCAGCTTCACGGCCTGCGGATCGCGGGCGATGCATCCTGGCTGCTGGGGCCGAATGTGCCGACGTCGTTGCGCCGCGTGATCATCGCCATGCCCTCGGCTTCGCGCCGGCGCATCCGCGCCATCATCGAGCTGCTGGAAGGAAAAGGCTTCCGGCTGGACACGATTCCTTCCATCAACGACCTGCTGGAAAGCAAAACCTCGCTGGCGCGGCTGCGGCCCATCCAGATTGACGACCTGCTTGGCCGCGACCCGGCGCATTTGGATTCCGAGAGCATCCGGCAAATGCTGACCGGCCAGGTGGTCGCGGTGACCGGTGCCGGCGGCAGCATCGGCAGCGAATTGTGCCGGCAGATTTTGCGTTACCAGCCGGAGCAGCTGCTGCTGATTGAGCAGAGCGAAGGGCTGTTGTTCATCATTGAACAGGAGCTGGTCGAAGCGGGCTTCAAGTCTTTGATTGTGCCCCTGGTGGCGGACATCTGCGATGCCGAGCGCATCGCCGGAATTTTTGCGGAGCACCAGCCGGCAATCCTGTTCCATGCCGCCGCGCACAAGCATGTGCCGATGATGGAAAGCCAGCCGGTGGAAGCCATCAAGAACAATGCCATGGGCACGGCGCGGCTCGCGCGAAACGCCCTGCAGGCCGGCGTAAAACGCTTTGTGCTCATCTCCACCGACAAGGCCATCAATCCGACCAGCGTCATGGGCGCGACCAAGCGGATGGCGGAGATGTTTTTACAGGCGCTATTCGGGGCGCATCCGGCGGAGACGAAATTCATGTGCGTCCGCTTCGGCAATGTGCTGGGTTCATCCGGCAGCGTGGTCCCGATTTTTCAAAAGCAAATCGCCGCCGGCGGTCCGGTGAAAGTGACGCATCCCGAGATGACGCGCTATTTCATGACCATCCCCGAAGCGGTGGGGCTGGTGCTGCAAAGCGGGATGATGGGCCGGGGCGGGGAAATCTTTCTGCTGGACATGGGCAAGCCGGTGAAAATCCTCACCCTCGCGCGGTCGTTGATTTTGTTGCAGGGACTCAAACCGGACGAGGACATTCCCATCCAGTTCACCGGCTTGCGGCCGGGCGAAAAAATGTTTGAGGAGCTGAATTACAACACCGAGGAATTGCAGCCGACCAGCCATCACAAGGTGTTCCGGCTGACCACGGCGGCCGCGGCGCTGGAAATGGTCGCCGCCCGGCTGGCGGAACTGGAAGCCAATCTCAGCCGCGCGACCCCGGACGATCTCAAGCGGCAGATGACGCGGCTGGTGCCGGAATACACGCCGGAAACCAGGGACAAGAAAGTTAAAACCGCCCCCGCGCTGCCGAGCTTGCCGCCGACCGCAACGCTGGTGGCTCAACCTTGATGCTTTGTGGATAAATTTTCCATCCCAGGCCGGTTCCACCGAAAGTGGCGGCGGCGGCTGCTGCTGGCACCATGGCTGGGGCCGTTGATTTCATTGGAGGCGCAGGATGCGGCCTGGCCGTCGGCCCGGGAAAATGTTTCAGCCCCCGCGCCGCCGGCCGCGACGAACAGCCTGCCAACGGAGCCCCTCTCCCCGGTTTCCTGGCGCTATGGCAACTGGCGCGGGTATGTGGCATTCACCGCCGAACTTCGCTACGACGACAACATCACGGCGACGGACCGGAACATCATCGCCGATTTTATCGGCGTCGCCATTCCCTCGATCAATTTGGAATATGTGCCCTCCGGCATGAACCAGGGCGCGGCCATCGCCCATCTGGATTATAGTCCGCAGTTCAAGGCCTACCTGAATCATGAATCGTATAATGCGGTTGATCAAACGGCGAATCTGAAACTGGAACGGACTTACGGCCGCTTCCGTCTCGGACTGAATCACCATTATGGATTGACCACGGATCCGCAGATGGAGCAAACCGGCTGGGGGGAGTTGCAAACGCAAAACACGGATTTATCGGCCGGCTACGAGCTGACGGAAAAAACCACCCTTAGCCTGTCGCCCAGCCAGGAATGGAGCAGCGTGGACAACGGCATCACGCTTTGGGAATACGGCGCGACGCTGCAAGCAACTCATCACAAGTCGGAAAAAATGGATTTGTTGGCCAGCTATTATGCCGGCGAAATCCAATCCACCCCGGGAGTTAATGCGTTCAAACAAAGCGCGCTGGCGGGCATTTCCTGGGACGCGAACAGCCGCAACCGGGTGGATCTGCGCGTTGGATTCCAAACCATGACCTACCGCGGCGGCCAGGCGTCCGGGGGCAATGAGACGCCCGACCTGCTGCTGGACTGGAATTATCAGCTCACGGCCAAGACGACCGCGCACTTGAGCGTGAGCTATCAAACCTATTTCTCGCAGTATGTGGCGTATCAGGTGAATAAGACGATTTCCAGCCAGGCGACCCTGTCACACCGGCTCACTGAAAAAATCAGCCTGGAGCTGCGCGGCGGTTATGCTTTTGGGGAACAAAATTCCGTGCTGAACAACCAGAGCAGCGGCGGGGAATTTGACTGCTGGAATGCCGGTGCCGGCGCGACCTATCATTTAAGCCGAGCCACCGATCTTAGGCTGGATTTCAACCATCAGGAACGCAGCAGTAACTATTTATATCAGCCCTATCAACGCAACGTGGTCCAACTATCCGTGCAACATCGTTTTTAACCGCCCAATCCATGAACCATTTCTCCAGAAAATTCCGGTGCGCAGCCTGGCTGCTGCTGGGGGGCATCCTGACGGTGCCGGCGGCACCCATCGCAACCAATTCCGCCGTGAATCATGCCGCGGCGACCACCAATAATCCGGCGGCAACGGAATATCACCTGCATCCGGGCGACACCATCCAGGTCCACATTTATGGCGAGGATGACCTGACCAGCAAGGCCAAGTTGAATGAGAACGGCGAGGTGATTCTCCCCTTGCTGCCGGCGCTGGATTTGAACGGAGCCACCCTGGAGCAAGCCAACAAACGAATCGGGGCCGCCTACAAGAAGGATTATCTGGTCAATCCCGTGGTCACGGTTGCCATCGTTGAATACGGCAACTCCAAGGTGAGCGTGTTGGGGCAGGTGGGCCGGCCGGGCGTCTATCAATTTCCTTCCAATGAACGACTCAATCTGCTGCAGGCGATCGCGCTGGCCGGCGGCTACACGCGCATTGGCGAACCGAGCCGCGTGACCATCAAACGCACGGTCAGCGGCCGGACCACCCTCATCCGGCTGGATGCCTCCGCCATGGCTGAAAAGGAAAAGACAGCCATCTTTGATGTCAAACCGGACGATGTCATCAACGTGGGCGAAACCATTTTCTGACGACTGAACATTATGGCTGAGCAATCTCCCCTTTCCACCCCGCCCCACCGGCCGGCGATATCCGCCGGCAAGTCCGAGGAGGGCAGCGCCGAGCTGGCGGCGCTTTTTTACGCTGTCTGGCAGCGCAAGGTCATCGTGCTGATGCTGGCCGGGCTGGGGCTGGTGGCGAGCGCGGTTTATTGCATCCGCACCACGCCGCTTTACCGGGCCATGGCCACCATCGAAGTGGCGCCGCAGGAGCAGACGGTCGTCCGCATCGAGGAAGTCAACAAACTGGCGTTGAACCAGCTCGACGTGATGAACACGCTGGTGCTGAAATCCACGCGCAACACGGTGCTGGGCCGCGTGGTGCGGATGAATAACCTGACCCGGAACCCGGCGTTTCTCATCAACGGTTCGGCGCCAACGGAGCCGGGCGTCGTGGCGCAAATCACCGGCGCGGTAAAATGCACCTTGCGCCGCAACACCCGGCTGGTTGACATCACCGCCATTCACCCGGATCCGCAGGTGGCGCAACTGCTGGCCAACGGCGTGGCGACCCAATTCATCCGGCAGGAAGCCGAGGACCAAACCACGGCCACGCGGTATGCCAATGTTTCACTGGTGGAAGAGGCGGCGCGATTGAAAGGTGAGCTGGAGCGTTCGGAGCGATTATTACAAGCCTATCGCGAGAACAACAAGACGGTTTCGTTTGAAGACCGGCAGAATCTCGTGGATCAGAAACTGCATTCGCTCGGGCAGCAGCTCAACGATGTGCGGGCGGAATTGACGCAGATTATCGCCCAGAAAGACCAGGCCGCCACCATCACCAACGATGTCGCCGGCCTGCTGGTGCTGCCGGCTATCAAGGGCGACCCGGTCGTCGCCGGCCTGCAAGCGCAGATTGCCCAGCAAGAGACGCTGGTGAATTTTTACGCGGCCCGCTACAAGGAAAAATATCCCAAGATGATCGAAGCCAGACAGCGGCTGGAGGAATTGAAACATTCCGTCGAGACCGCCGCCCTGGCCGCGCGCCACACGCTGGATCTGGTGGCGGAGGCCGCCCGCTCCAAAGAAAAAGGATTGGAAAATGCCGTGGCCCAGGCGGAACAGAATTCACTCGCCCTGAGCAAGCTGGCGATCAATTACAACATCCTGCTGCGCGACATGGAGTCCAACCGCAATTTGTATCAGGCCATATTACAGCGGCTGAAAGAAACCGAGGTTTCCAAAGGCATCGAAAAAACCTCGTTGCAGATCATTGAATCAGCGGGGTTGCCGCCCCTCCCGTTCAAACCAAACCGGCCGCTGTTGCTGCTGCTGGGTTTGTTCGGCGGTCTGGTCATGGGCGTCGGTCTGGCGCTGTTGCTGGCGCAGCTTGATTCGGCGGTGAAATCCGCCGAGGACGCCGAGCTTAAACTGGGGTTGCCGGTGGTCGGCCTGATCCTCTTTGATCCGCAACTGAACAAAACCAAAAAGATGCTGGTCATGAGCCAGCCGGATTCGGTCCTGGCGGAGGGCTTCCGCACCTTGCGCGCCAACCTCGCGATGTCGGGCCGGGCCGAGGCGCGGCAGGTGGTGCTGTTCACCAGCTCCGGCGCCGGCGAAGGCAAAACGATGTCGGCCTCCAATTACGCCCAGGCGGTGGCCCAGCAAAACATCCGCACCGTCATCGTGGAGCTGGACTTGCGCCGGCCGCATGTGGAAAAAACCTTCGGACTGCCGGCCGATTTGCCGGGCGTGACCGATTTCATGCTGGGCAAGGCGCGGCTGGACGAGATTATCCGTCCCAGCGGCTTTGAAAAACTCGACGTGATTTCCGCCGGACGGCTGGTGCCCAATCCCTCGGAGCAACTGGCCGGGCCGTGGCTGGCGCAACTGCTCAAGGAATTGCGCAGCCGCTACGAAGTGGTGGTTTTGGACACCGCGCCGTTGAATCCGATTTCTGACACGCTGTCATTCGCCGCGCTGGCGGACAGAATTCTGCTGGTGGTGTGCGGCCGTTACACGCCGGTCAAGGCGGCGAAACGCGCCCTGGTCAATTTGCAGCGGGCCGGCGTCTGCCCCGCCGGACTGGTGCTCAACCGCATGGCCGCGCGCCAGAGTTATTACAACTACGATTACGTTTATTCCAAGGAAATGAAAGCGGCGGCGGGACCCCGGCCGTGACGGCTACCCTTCAGTGCTTAAAACTCAGGACGCTGATAAAGGCCGCCAACACGACGAACAAATGCTGGATGGAATAAACCTGAAACGGGAAGTCCACAAGCGCGTGCGCCAGCCCGCCCGCCAGGCTGGCACCGGCGAGCAGGATAAAACTTTTTCGCGCCACCAGCTGGCCGGGCCGGGCCGGTGAAAAAAACACGGCCGACATCATTGCCGCCAGCAGGATCGAACCCGCCGCGCCGTAAGTGACCAGAGTTTGCAGCCAATCGCAGTGCATTTGAACCATCCAGGGCGAATGATTTCCGGGACGGTAAAGCAGGTATTGCGATGCAAAGCTGCCCGGTCCGGTGCCAAACCACCCGTTATCGCGGAACATGGTCGCGCCGGTCTGGATCAGCTCCAGGCGTTCGCGGCTGTGCCAGCCTTCCCTGGCAAACCGGGCGGCCAGGGCGTGCCAGTTCAAAGCCAGGCCGAGCGCGATGGTGCCGGCAAAGCCAAGCACGAAAACCAGACGCCGCCGGGTCAGGGGATGCGATTTCAGGAGCACGGCGACGACGAACAAGACCGTCGCGAGATCCACCGCCAGCGACAGCCGGCTCTGCCATAGCAAGGGACAGATGGCCAGCGTGAGTCCGCCCAGCAGCATCCCGGCGCGCCGGCCCGAGCCGAAAATTGTCTCCTGCCGCTGCGCGTGGGACAGCATGGACCAGCAACCCAGGGCGAGCGGCCAGATGAGCGCCAGATATTGCAGGCCGTTGCTGCGATAGGCAAACGGCCCGAATTGCGCGGCGGCGGTTTGATTGATATGCGG
Source organism: uncultured Verrucomicrobia subdivision 3 bacterium (assembly GCA_903917705.1). Classification (GTDB taxonomy): domain Bacteria; phylum Verrucomicrobiota; class Verrucomicrobiia; order Limisphaerales; family UBA11358; genus UBA11358. The sequence continues at coordinate 26,195 of CAIXBQ010000100.1, forward strand.
CGTGACCAGCCAGAGCAATTTTCCCGTGCCGTCGAGCCGTTGCAACAGGGCCACGACGGCCAGCAGAAAACCGTTGATGATGATGAACGTCAGAAAGCGCCGCACCCGCAGCGGCAGCAGGCCGGTGTGCGCACGGGAATTCAGGGCGGCAAGCTCCGCCGTCCGCGGCAGCAGCCAGTCGCGCGCCGCCCAAAAAGTTCCCGCCAACGCCACATTCTGCCAGAAGATCAGCCAGCTGGCCCCGCGGTCGGAACTGTGCGGCAGCCAGTCGCAGTGCGGCAATGGAAAAAAGGCGCCGCTGGAAACATCGAAGGCAGACCGGGCGTTCACGCTGGCGAGGAAGCTGTAGAGCAGAAGTAAAATGGTTCCCGCCCCCAGCACGGTTGAAGTCCAGTGGCGCGGCGGCCGCACGGGGGCTTCCGGGCTGTCGCCCGGGCCAAGTCTGGCCAGCAGCCACAGCAGCCCCAGCGCCGTGCCGGCAAAGTTCAATGAAATGATGGCCCACGACTGCGTGGCACCAAACGCCCACGGCGCAAACAACACGCTGGCACCCAAAAGCCAGAGGGTGAACCGGCGGCGCCAGACGGCGAACGGGACTTCGAAGGCGATTTTGAGTTGGAGCAACAAAAACTATTCCGGCGCTTCAGCCGGCGGCCGATTGTTTGCGAGCGAAGGCGGTTTGGCAACAAAAACGGTAAAAGGGGTTCAAACAATCAGCCGCGAGATGATTATGAAAATAATACCAAACGGATTCACCCTATGGCTGGCGGCACTGTTGACCGCCGCCGCCGCAATGGCCGCCGACACCAATCAAACGGGAGAAACGACGGCCCGGCTTTCCGCCGTCTGCCGTGGTTTCGGCATCATCCGGCCCGATTACAACGGCAAACATCTGGTGCTCGGCAAAACCTACATCGTCGTGGCCAAGGCAAACGCCGGCTATATTTTCACCAATTGGACCGACGCGTATGAAACGGTGATCACCAATCATCCGCGCCTGACCCTGGTGATGAAGACGAATTCGGTGATCATCGCCAATTTCATCAAGCGCGAATTCCCGGCCGGCCGGCTGGACGGCGTCAGCACGGCGCAACTGCCGCTGACGATACTGGCGGCGGTCAATGCCGCGCCACCGGAAAATCAAGGCCGGGTGCTGGCCGACTGGATTGCCGAAGCAGCCGTCCTGCGGCCTTCGGCCCTGCCCTCCATCGTGGCCACCGTGGTATCGGCGCATCCGGAATTGCTGGCCATCGCCGTGGCTTCGGGAGTCGCGTCCGGATCGGCCCAGGTTTACGGCGTGGTGCATGCCGCCGCCAACATACCCGGCGTCAGGCTCGCCGAGATTGTTGCCGCCGCGGCCATGGCTTCGCCCACCGATTGCTATCAGATTGCACAAGCCGCGCTGGATGTGGATCCAGCCAGCGGAAGAATAATATTGCAGACCATTGCCGCCACCGTGCCGGAACTGACCCCGATCATTGGTGCCGCGGCATCCGGGGTCGCTCCATTAACCATAAACCAGACGCTGGCCATTTTGTCCCAATCGCTCACGCAAATCCATTGGCCAACAACCCCCGCGCCCGGAAATCATATCCGATATGATTATTCCCAGCCCTAAGCCGGGCCAACCGAACGGCACGAAAATTGAACCTGGTCCTTAAAAATTGGCTGAAGGCGAACCGGCTGAACCTGCTGCTGGCGACGGCGGGGCTGGCACCGCTGCTGTGGGTTTTCGGCAATGCGCTTTGGCGCCGTTCCGCGTATCAGTTTTTTCCGCTGGCGCTGGTGGCGGCGGGACTGCTGGCTGGGCGGGCAGCCCGGGAATTCAGCGCCCACCCGGTCAGGGGAAAATCCCGGATGACCACAATGCTGGCGTTGGCCGCCGGCCTGGTTTTTCTGGCGGGAAATGTTTTGTGGTCGCCGTGGCTGGGAATTTTCGCGAGCCTGCTGGTGCTGATCTTATTTGCCTGGAGCTTGGGCGGAGGCCGGGCGCTGAAAGTTTTTTTGCCGGGGCTGTTGATGCTGTCGAGCATCATCCCGCCGCCGCTGGGCGGGGACGAAACATTGACGCTCTGGCTGCGCTCCATGGCCGTGGTGACCAGCAGTTGTCTGCTGGACGTTTTGAAGGTCGTGCACACGCTGGAGGGCAACACCATTTTGCTCCCCGGCAAGTCGCTCCTGGTGGTGGAAGCCTGCAGCGGCATCAATTCCGTGTTGCTGGGCATCGCGCTCTGTCTATTTTGGATTCTCTGGCAGCGCCGTCCGCCCGGCTGGCTGCTGGCCGTCCTGCCGCTGACCTGTGCGTTTGTCTGGCTCGGAAATGTCCTGCGCATCACGACCGGCGCGGCGCTGTATTATTACTACCAGATTGACTGGCTAAGCGGCCGGGCGCACGAAATCTTCGGACTGGCTTTGATCCTCGGATACGGCGCGCTGATCTGGAGCCTGGATCAACTGCTGGCGTTTTTAGGGAGGCAGGCAACCTCGATTCCAGCCGGGCATCACGACCGGAATAATCCCATGCTACCACCAGGCGAAGATGATTTCTCACCGAAGCCGGTCGCGCGCACAAACCGAAACCTGGCGTGGTTTCTGGCCGTGGTCGGGGTGGGCTTTTGTATCGGGCGGATTATTTTGGGCAGCAGTCATGCCGTTGCCCCCGGTTCGATAATGAGCACGCCGAGAGACCTGCCATTGTCCCTGCCGGCGGAAATCGCCGGCTGGCGGCAGTTGAACAACGTTCCGGAAACCTCGTTTGCGGAAACGCTCGGGGTGCGGTCCCTGATATGGCGTTATGCCGGCAACGGAGCCGAGCTGGTCGTGGCCGTGGATTATCCGCTCGAAGGGTTTCACAATGTCAAAGCCTGCTATTTCAACAATGGCTGGCAGATCAAGACCGAGGAAAAAATCATGATGGACCAAGGCAGCACCAGCCGGCCGACGTTCAAGCTGGCGCTGCAACGGTCCATCTGCCAGCACGCCGTTGTTTTCCATGCGGTGTTGAATGAACGCGGCGAGTGGCTGCAACCGCCGGTTCATAAAGAGGGCTGGCAGGTGCGATTATTGGGCAACACGGCGCCCACGATTCAGACCGGCTACCGGATTCAGGTTTTTACGGGGGCTTATGCGCCCATTCCGGACAACGTAGAACAAGGCGCGCGGGAATTGTTTAATCAAGCCAGCCAGTTGCTGCGTCAGCAAATGATGAACCAGTTCTCCAAACCGATTACGCATTGAATTCTGAAGTAAATTTGTGGCAAAGGAGACATTGGAACCTCTTTCTGACCAGCGGCGGGTTATTGCGATCTTTACCCGGTCTAACGGCGACAATCGGCTCGCCTCGCGATCTGAAGTTGGTTCGCTCCGAATTGGCAAGCTGGCTTATGTGCCTGATCAATTTTCAATTTGAACCATCAGGTTCTCGTAGCCGCTCTGCCGGCCAGTCTTCCAGCCCGGCCCCAACTTTGACCAGCCATGAATTTTTCCGTCCATAAAATCAACGACTGGATCTCGGCACGTCCGTGGCCGTTGTTCTGGCGCAGCCTGCCTGCCCTGCTCGCCGGTTTGCTGTTGCTGGCCACCCTGGCCATGGTGGGCGCGCAGACCAGCGGCAAAAACGGACTGCGCCAGCGCTACCAGCGGGTTGCCATCAGCGCGCTCAATTCGAGAAATTACGAGTTTGCCCGGGTGGCCTGTTTGCGCGGGCTGGCGTTCGCCAGCGACGATCAGGCGCGACTGCTCTGGCTGTTTTACCTGTCCATCGCGCTGAACGGCCTGGGGCATCCGGCGGAGGCGGCGGGCATGCTGGCGACCGCCGCCCCGCCGGATCATCCGGGCTGTGGGCCGGCGCATCTGGCGGTGGCCCGATCGCTGCTGGGTTCCACCAATCTCACTCCGGCCATGATTCTTCAGGCCGAAAAGCATTTAAAATACGCGCTGGAACTGGATCCGCAATCACCGGAAATCAAGGAAATGCTCGGACGTTTCTACATCAACACCCGCGATTTCGCCAAGGCGCGCGCGCCGTTGCTGGACATTTATCCCTTGAAAAATGATGTCGCGCTGCTGCTCGCCATCATTGAAAACGCCAACCATAATTCCGCCGAAACCCGGACCTGGGCGGACGCGGCCATTGATGCCTTCAAAAAAAACCTCAGGGAAAGCGGCCAGCCGGACAGCCAGGCGGACCGGTTCGGATTAGTGCGGGCCTTGTTGATGGCGGATGATTTTGACGAAGCGATAAATACGCTGGAAGCCGGCCTGGCCATCCAGAAGGAGCCGGCCTACCACGCCGCCATCGCCGACATCTGCGCGCTGCGGACGGAAAAAATTCCGCCGGATCAAACCGGCGGAGCGGCGGAGCGGCTCCGGCTCATTCAAAAAGGATTAACCCATTCCCCGCAGCACCTGAAATTACGGCTGATGCTGATCGAGGCGGCGCTGGCCGGCAACGATTCCGCGCCGGCCGCCAAAAAACTGCTGGATGGTTTGGTGGCCGGGGCGGATAAGGAATCGGCGGCTCGCTGGCATTTTCTGCTGTGGACCGAATTGCGGATACACGACGACCTGACCTCGGCCCGGCACCATTTGCAGACCGCCTACGAACTGGACCCGCAAGTGCCGGTGGTCAGAAATGATCTGGCGATGGACCTGGCCGGCGGCAGTCCGGAAGACATGAATCGCGCCTTGAAACTTATCCAGTCGGTGGTGGAGCAGTTTCCCGACAACCCCGGATTCCGGGACACCCGCGGCCGGGTTTTGGCCCGGCTCGGGCGCAACGAAACCGCGGCGGCGGATCTGGAATTCGCGGCGGCGAGGCTGGCGAATCCGGCGGAAGCCAGAATGGCGCTGGCAAAAGTTTATGATGCGCTGGGCAAAAAACAACTGGCCGAGCAGCAACGACGGCTGGCGATAAATGCCGGAAAACCAGAGTAATTTGCGGTTTGGCACGATAAAACCTGCGCTTACTGAAATTTTGGCATCGCTCAAAGCAAATGACTCGCAAACGGGCTGGTGCCGGCTAATTCTACAGTCAGAGTTTAAAGAAAAGAAAACAGGAAAAATATGAAGACACTGAATACATTACTCTTGGGGGTGCTGGTGCTTGGCGGGATCAATGTGCGCGCCGATTATGCTTTATCAACCACGGCCGCGACTTATGGCACGGTTGGAAACGCTTTAACCATTGCTTCAGGAAGCGGCATCCATACGACAGTTTTTGACATATCAGTTCTTGCCAATAGCGGTTTTTATGCCGGGAAATCATTCACTTTTTTACAAGTCGACGGCAGCGGGAACGTGTTAAATGACTATAGCGATCAGTTAAATGTGTTGTATACAGCCACCGCCAGCGGGCTCACGTCCAGACAGGCGCTAAACAATGGCACGCCCTACACCATGACCGTTTCCTGGTCAGTTGGAGATGGTTTCTCCAGCGGTTTGTATGCATTGGGGTTAACCGTAAACCAAAGTTCAAAAGCCGGTGGCCTGACGGTCGCCAGCGGGACGGGTTACACTTACTTGAATTTTCAATCCACCGCCGTTCCCGAGCCGACTCAGGCGATGGCGGGCATGATGATATTTGGTTGCGGCACCCTGATCTTCACCGGCCGCCGCTGGATGAAAAAACAAGCCGCATGAATGGATTGCATGTGAGCATTGTTCATCCCAAATCCTGAACGAAAAGTTCAGGCTTCTCTTTTAAGCGATCGACGTCCGCAGATCGCGTGGATTTTGAATCTGCTCAATGTCAATTTCGATCTGGGTTTGCTGGCCGAGAAATTCCAGCAGGAGCGCCACCCGGGTCTTGCCGGGCAGGACCCGGCATACAATGCCCTCGGTGCCGCGCATGGGGCCGGTTTCGATCAGCACCCGGTCGCCGATTTTTATGGGATGATCCACTGTCGCCACCTCGTCCGCGCCAAAGGTGCTTTGCAACTGCGCAATGACCTCGTCAGGAATGACCGGATGGCTGTTGCCGAAATGAATCAAGCCGGAAACGCCGGGGGAATAACTCACCGCCCGGACTTGCTGCTGCCAGTTGAATTTGCAAAACAGGTAGCCGGGAAAAAGCGATTCCGTAATCCACCGCCCCTGCCGCCGGCCGGTGCCGCGAAAGCGGATGCGGGGGAAAAAGGATTCCACGGCTTCGAGCTTTCTTAAAAAGGTGTGCGCGAAGGTTTCCCGCCGGGGCTGGGTGCGGAGGCAAAACCAAAACGCCCCTTCGCCGATGTTTCCGGTTTTATTTTCCGAAGCGGCGTCGAGGTTGAAATTGGATTTGGATCCGGACATGGCTGCTGATTAAAAAATTTATCCGGTTTTGCGGTCAAAGTCCATAAAACTTTGCCCGCCAAAACTTTTTATAATGCCGGGCCGCTTGATTTACCGAGGTGATCTATGAAAAAAACGTTTCCTTTGCGATATTCGCTTCCGGCCTTGTTGCTCGGGTTGGGCGGGGCGCTGGCGTGCCTTCTGATCGCCGACAGCATCCATAATGCGAACCAGAACATTGAGGCCGCGGCGCGCCAGCAACTCACGGCGATCGGCGACGGCGCGGCGGCCCGGATCGAATACTGCCTGGCCAGCGGCGGTTTCGGAGCGGCCACCTGGCCGCTGGCGCTGCTGAACCGGGAACCGGATCTGCTGGGCGGTTCCATACTTGACGGCAACAACCGGTGGCTGGCCGGCACCGGGCCGGAATTCAAATCCGTCTCCGCCCCAAAGCAATCGTTCCAGCCCGACCTGGCGCTGGTGAATGCCGCCCGGAAATATCAGGCCGCGCAATTGCAGTCGGGCCGCAACGGCCATATTTTGGCCGGCGCGTTTCCCTGTCGGCTCGCAGTGTCCCCTGCGGCGGCCAATCCAGCTTCATCCGGGGTGGTCTATTTGGAAATGGATTTGCGGCCGCAACAGGATTTGCAGCTGGTGGCCAATTTCCGGCGGGCGGGAATGATTGGCGGACTGGCCCTGGTGCTGGTCGTGCTATCGTGGTCTTACTTGAACCGGATCCTGACCCAGCGCATCGCCGGCTTGATTGCGGCCACCCGGGAAATTGCGAGCGGCGACACGTCCCGCCGCGCCCTGCTGGGCGGCGGTGATGAACTGGCGGAGCTGGGGGCGGCCTTCAACCAGATGGCCGACCAGATTCAGGCGCGCACCACCGCGTTGACGGAGAGCGAGGAGCGTTACCGGCGCATTGTGGAAACGGCCTACGAAGGGATTTTTGCCATTGATGCCGAGCGGCGGCTGGGTTTTGTGAACCGGCGCATGGCGGAAATGCTGGGCTGCACGATGGACGCGATGACCGGGCAGCCGCTGGAGGAATTCCTGTTCCAGGAAGACTGGCCGGATCATCAAAGCCGGTTGGGCCAGCGGCAATTCAACACCGCCGCGCGCTTCGAACAGCGCCTGCGCTGCAAGGACGGCTCCGAGGTCTGGACGATCATGTCCCTCACGGTGTTGCGGGATGCGGCGGAGACTTTCGCCGGCGCCTTCGGCATGGCCGCCGACATCACCGAACGCAAGCGCGCGGAGAAGAAACTGCTGCTCCAGTCCAGCGCGCTGATGGCCAGCGCCAATGCC
>CAIXBQ010000101.1 GCA_903917705.1 uncultured Verrucomicrobia subdivision 3 bacterium
GATTCCCGCCTCCCCATTGATTCCGAGGCACGGAAGAAGAACCGCACCTTGCCCACCGACAAGGTTTTAAACCTCCTGAAAGCGCAGTTGCCCGACGTTTTCCAGATTGCCGAGGTGGTTGGTAAATGGGTCTGGGTTCGTTTCAATGAATGCCCGTGCGGCACGCACCGGCAGCAGTTGGCGCAGCTTGGCTTTCATTGGAACCGCACCCGCCAGGCGTGGCAGCACCCGTGCGGCCAGTTCCGCTTGAGCAGCGCCAGCGACCCCCACGAGAAGTATCAGGCTTACCACCCCGCCGACGTGACCACCAACTAACCACACCCACGGGGCGGGCATGTTGGCCCGTGCGGCACGCACCGCCCGCCCCACTTCCCCCTGATTTTTATGACCAATATTTACACCCTCCGAGCCGGCGACGTTGTCGAGTATGCCGGCCAGCCCTGTCGAGTTTTGCGCGTCAGCGATTGCGCCGCCGTTGTCGCGGTGGTTCAGAAGCCGCGCACCATCACCCCGCGATTCAGCAAGCCCGTCACCATCCAGCCCAGCCCCAAGCTGGAGCGCATTTCCCCCAAGTCCGAGATTCCCATCCTTAACCGCTGATTTTATGTGCATCCCTGCCCCTGAGTTTTCCAATGTCGGCCCCTTTCGCGCCGTCTATTTCGACGGCCCCCAGCCCGACCGAGACACCGAGGGTGAAGAGATCCCCGCTTGGGTGGTCTATGTCGGCGACGCCGACGCCGAGCCCACCGGCCGGATTTACACCTTGCACCACTTCCAAAGCGCCGAGCTGTTGGCCTATCAGATGGCCACCGACCGCCGCCTTGACCTCATCCACGAAGCCACCCCCGCCTGATTTATGAAAACAAACACACAAACCAACGACTCGCCCTTTGGGCCTGTCATTTACAGTTACACCCGCTCGCAAGCCGTCGCAGATGGCGTGCAGGTCGAGGTGACCAAAACCGCCCGCGAGGCGGGCATCAGCTTCCCCGTGTTCCTGACACGGACGGTGTTTGATGCCTACGTCGCCGTACCGCCCGACGTGCAGGGCCAGGACGAGGCTGGCCGCCTTTGGGATGTCGTCTGGATGTTGCGCTTTGCCATCCTCCGCAGCCGCAGCCACGGTGACCGCGTCCCCGTCGCGCTCTACGTTCGGAACGACAACACCCGCGCCAAGCTGGTGAAGTTGATTGCCCAGTGCGGCCCGCTGAACATGGACGACCCGTCCCCCGCCATCACCGTCATGATGCCGGACGAAGATTGATCACCCCCAACGCCGGACGGCTCGCCACCGTCCGGCCCTTTCCCATGAATCAAGACCTGATGTTTTTTGAAGCCGAAGCCGTCGCCATCGAGGCAGCGAAATGCGAAGCCCAACGCGCCGCCGAAGCACAGGCCCGTGCGGCTCGCACCGAGGCAAAGGCAGCCGCGAAAGTTTTGTTGCAGGTCCAGCGCGACCAGCGCAAAGCCGAGCAGCAGGCCAAGACCGAGGACTGGCGCCGGAAGACATCACAGGCCCGCACCTACAAGACCCCCGACGAACACGCCATGTGCGGCATCCGCTGGTATTGCCGCAGCCAGAAAGACCGCGACACCGGCTGTTACTGGCACAACTGCCACAAGTGCGGCCAGCCGTTGATCTACACCAGCGACCCCCACGCCAAACCGCAGATTTGCAAGGCAGACACAGCGTGATTTTGTCAACGCAACAGTTGTTGCACCCATGCCACTATAGTGGCGGCCAAAAATTTTCGCGGCTTCGCCTTGCTGGCTCGCCGCGATTTATTTTCATCGGGGATTGCGCATCCCCGAACCCCAACGCCAAAGCGCCAGCGCTCTGGACTCATCACGTTGTTTGCTGGACACGCCACATCGGCAAGCTTACCGTCAAATTCATGGAAAATGATAGACTGCAAAGTCAGTCGCCGATTATTAGTTAGGCCATTATGCGACATCTCGACAAGCCCATCCTGTTTTTAGCGACTGCGAACGCCGAACGATCACGAGATTTTTATCAGCGCGTGCTCGGTTTGGATTTTGTAGCGGACGAGCCGCCAGCCTTGCTGTTTCAGGTCGGCCATTCGAAGCTGCGGATTCAGAAGGTCGAGCGCGTCCAGGCAGCTCCATATACGGCTTTGGGGTGGGCGGTTTTAGATATTCGCCAGACAGTCCAGCATTTGCGTGCAGCCGGAGTTGTATTTCAGCGTTTTGAAGGTATGAAGCAAGACGACGATGATATATGGCTTGCGCCCAGCGGCGCGTTGGTGGCTTGGTTTCGCGACCCAGACGGCCATGTGCTATCATTGACGCAGTTCAAATGAACTGCCGTGGCCTAATAAAATGATAGGCTACAATCACTAGAAATTCGTAATTCGCAACTCGCAATTCCCCAGGCGCCTCAAACGCCGGCCAGGCTTGAACCCTGGTGGCCCTGCGCAAGTAGTTCGCGTTGCTCAATAGTGACGAACGCGCAAGCCATACACGGTCTCCCTTCATGGATGCCAATTCCCGCGCGCGGTTACCGGCGCTCATGGCTGGCCTGTGAACCCTGTATCCCGCAGGCCAGCACCGGCCAGCCATCACAGGTTTGCGAGCACCAGTGCCGGCTGGCCTTTCGCTCACCTCGCGCGCGTGTAGGGCGCCATCGGTCCGCGAACGGGATGGTTCCAAATCACCAGCTAGGCACGCCATGAACTAGCGCGAGGTGCGGCAAAAAGAAATTGTAGCGGCGGTCTATGACCGCCGAAACTTTGCCCTGATGGCCCGTGCGGCACGCACCCTCGTCACTTCGTTCCTCGCGGCGGCGAACCCTTGCTGTGCTGCGGGTTCGCCTTGTAAAGCCGGAACTGAAGGTTCAGGATGGGGGTTCAGCACAAAAAGCCTATGATCTCAAACGAACGCCCATCGCCCTACGGCCGCCGGCCGTATGAAGGTCAGGGATATCAGCAAACACCCCGGCCCTTTGTCCAGGAAGACACGCTGAAAAACGCCGAAATCCAGATTGAACGGAAGTCGTTCAATATTGCGCTCAAAGAAAATCCCAGGGGCAGATTCCTGCGGATCACCGAAGACACCGGCGGCAAGCGCAACACCATCATCATTCCCACCACCGGCCTGACCGATTTTAGCCGGGTGGTAAGCGAAATGGCAAAGGCGGCTGAAGCCTTGCCGGAACCGGCCAAAGCACCAGAAAAGACAGCCGGGGAAGATCCGGAATCGTTCGGAAACCGATAACCAGCCAGTCCGGGGATTTGCCCGGCCTGGTGGACCGCACCCTCGACGCTGGCGCGTCTCGCGCCGGCGAACGGCTCATACCTCGCCGCTCGCCTAGATAAAAAGTTTTCTGAAGAACAGGTGGTTTTCGGAAAACCTCCCGGTTGCCGAAAAAGATTTCAGCCCCAGGCGTCACCGAGCCGATACTTGAGCTCGTGCCTCGCTCCAAGGCACCGGCACGGTTCCGCCCGCGGCCTGGCCGGACTCATCAGATTGTCGCCTCTCCATTCCGTTCCATTGCGGTGATTGCCGGGGCGGCACGCACCTTCATTACACTGCATTCCGAAGTCGCCAAAGCTGACGAGACCGTCACAAACCGGCCGCGCCCAAAGGTGCCAGGTGCGGCAAGGTGGCAGTCCGCAAGGACCCTCGTCGCTGGCGCTCCTCGCGCGGCTCGAACCTTCACTACGTTCCGGTTCTCGCTGATCGCGCTCGGGCGCAGCGGGGGAAAAGACAGGCCGCGATGCTCCGCATATCGGCCCGGTGGGTGCAGGCACCGCCTGCCAATATGGCCGCGAGACTTCGTCCGGCCAGAAAATTATTAGCCCGCGATGCTGCGCACGGGCAAGGCAAAGCAATACGGCGCGAGACTGCGCCTGTCGCCGAGGAAATGGGCAGTAGCACCGCAAGGCTTCGCCCGGTGCAAGACAGAAGCAATATGCCCGCGTGACTACGTCCGGGCAAAACGCCTGCATTAACCGTGAGACCGGTCAGCTTTTGGTCGCTCTGCTAATCTTCCGCTCCGGCCGCCTGCGCTCCAGACCGCTCCACTCCCAAAACAGACCGGACTCACTGATGGTGGCCCACCGCAAGGTGTCCGACCACCGACCGAATCGCTCCACGGCCTGCCGTTGGCGTTTTACCCTGGCACCCGAAAACGCCCGTCATTCCGCTACGCTGATTCGGCCGGACGTCGGAAAGGTAGGCGCGCACTTCGTTGCGCGCCTGGGGCCTCGAGACCAGACGCCCCGACGAATGGCCAGCGAGCGGCTCCGTTGTCATGCAGGATGCTTCCGGGACATTACACAACACATATTGTGCGTGACCCTTCGGTCATTTATTCCGGGCGCACAGGGAACCCCGAGACCCTGTGCTGGAAGTAAATGACGCACAATATGGCGTTGTGTGCTATCCCGCTGCCGCACTGTCACGCTGACTGCACCCGCCGTCCCCGGCGGCACTTCGGCTGCCCGCCTCGTGGCAGTCATCACGCCAGCTTGCAGGCATCCTTCACGCCAACTCCGCCTTGTCGCGCCGAAACGCAGTGCAGGCGGACGAGGCTGGCCAGTGCGACGCGCACTCGGGGCGTCTTTCCCCCAAAACCCCCACCCGACCCCGATGCTAGACCCCTGCCATCCCCCAGGGGTCGTCGCCAGAAACAAACTGGGTCTGATGGTCGGCCATACGTTTCGCCAGTTCCACAGGCGTTCACCGTTCGCCTTTAGTGAAGTATCCCGGCGCATCGTTTCTATCAATGCCACTCCCGTTTATTATCAATTAACCGGTTTGGGGGCGGCGTGGTAATCTGGGATGTGAGCCAAAACTATAATAATCAATCAAAAGGATCGTTATGAATGCAAACAAGGCGTCTCTGCCAACCGTAAAATTGCCCCGTCGTCCCATTTTTCGCCGCTGTCTGGTCGCCTTTCTCCTCGGCTTTGTCTCGCTCTTCCTCCTGTTTTTCCTCGGTGAATCTTTGGGGGGATGCCGCCATGTATATCGGCGTCGGGGCCTACGCCCTCTGCGCACAGCTTTTCCTGTCGCGTCGTCATGTCGCCGCCCTGCGCACAGACTGGCCCATCATCTTGTGCCTGAACTGTATGGTGTTGGTCAGCATGGTTCTTTGTTTCACCCTCGAACACAACAACCCCGGGGCGCACTGGTCCGCGCTGGTTTTGGCCGTCGTCGCCGTGGCCTGTTCCTATGTCGGAGCCGCGCTGGCGCAACGCCTCGCCCGCAACCACATCTCGGCGGTTTGATCTAATCAAAACCCCCTCAGCCTCCGCACGGTGATCGTGCGCGGCTTGGTTGCCACCAGATAGCGCAGGCAATCCGCGCAGTCATCACCGCCGACACCTTCCTCGTCGGTGTCCACCTTGAGCACATCTTCGGGCCGTGACGGATCATGCTGGAGCACGGGGAGCGTTTCCAGAAGGCGGGCGCAGCGTTTGTGAAAAAACAAAGTCGGCCTCACGCCTCCCTCGACATCACCCAACCCTTGCATTACTTCCGCCCAACCGTTGACCCGATCCGTATTCGCCACCCGGAGGTTGATCCCATGCTTCGCATACTGGGCCGCGATGGTCGTCCCGTCGCTCTGGCGGCTGAACACATCCGCCCCGGCGACGAACCGTTTCAGGTCGGTGACCTCCAGTTTCCGGCCGCCGATCTGGTGCCGGCCGAGCATGGCCTTGATGGCGGCGGCATGGCGCTGGGGGAGCCAGAGCCGTTCAGCGTGCTCGTCCACGATGAAAATATTCCCGTCGCCATCCCGGCAGCCGAGCAGGCAAACGGTGTAGTGAACATGGCCGTAGTCGAGCGCGGCAATCCATTCGACAGAACGCGCGTCGTCGAAATCATTCAACACATGAACGTCCCGGCGAAACAGGGTGAAATACTGGCCCGCGGCAATATCCCAATCGCCATCCAGCCACGCCCGTTTCTGCCAGCCGGTCAAACCTTCCAGGATCCGGCGATATTCCGGGTTGTTGAACGCATTGTCCCCCACGCGAGCCGGAATAAACCGGGTATCGGTCTCCCGCCGTTCCAGCATGGGGAGGACGAACTTAGTCCGATACCAGGCATGGCCCACCCCGCCCGGATTGGTCGTGGTGTAAATGCGCGGACGCCAATTTGGCTTTGAACTGCGGCAGCAGGTTGAAATATCCTGAAATTTCCGCCAGGTCAGTTGCGAACTTTCCTCGACGCAAATCAGATCATATTCCAGCCCCAAATATGCGTCGATGTCCCGCTCATTGAGAAAATGTCCGGCGATGATTCTCGACCCATTTGGAAACGTCAGGATGCCCCGGAACGCCGAGAACTCATGCGGCAGGCGGCTGAACAAACGCTGCCGGAGATCCTGGAACGCCTCCAAATTTGATTTGCCCACGCGCCGTAACAATAATGCCTTGATGCCAGGAACGCGCTGGCAATCGTCGGCTCCGACCTGAGCCAGCATCCAGTGTGACTTGCCCCCGCCACGGGCGCCGCCGTAACCAATGGCGGTCGGCCCGTCTGGTTTATCACACAGCCGGGCGGCGGCACTGGCGGCCAGTTGCCGCTCCTGCAGCCAGAGTTTGGCAGCGACAAAATTGCGGGTCTGGTCCTCCGGACAACCCGCCGCAATCGCGGCATTCAGAAACATCTCGCGTTCATTCATAATCATTGCTTTGTAGCAGCCGAGGTAACGAGGCTCTGACTTTCGTCTGACCTCTGACCTCCGACCTCTGGCTTCTGGTTGTTCACTTCCTCCACATCAATCACGGGTTCAGTTTTCCCCGCCGACACCGTCGGCGAATTGGGTTGAGGCTTCGCCTCATAGGCCTTGCGGATGGCAATTTCCCAATCCAAATCAATCGTGGCCTTCATCGTCGTGTTGACCTCCTTGACCTCCGTCGGCATCCCGGCGGCCAGCCGGGCCAGCTTCGTCGCCAGTTCCAGCACCCGGGCGATGCCTTCCAGCGTGCCGCACTTCGCCTTGTTCTTTTCCCAGCGGGACAGCATCTCGTCCGCCAACGCGATCAGCTTCTTGTGGCGCTGCCACTCGGCGATCTTTACCGCCTCGTGGACCTTGTCCCACTCGATGGCCTTTTCCAGCGCCAGCCCTTCGATGGCCTGACGCTCGACCAGTGCCAGGTATGCGGCATGAGCCTGGACGCGGGCCGGCCAGTCGAACCGGCGGGACCAACGTTCGATCATCGTCTTGGACTTCCCATGCTGAACGGCCACCGCCGCCAGCGAGCGCTGGGCCCCAAGTTCAAGGTAGGTTTTGAAAGCCGCAAAAGCCTTGTTGTGCTCCCGGTTTTGCTGTTCGTATAGCTCAGGCATAAAGTTCCTTTGTGGTTGGCTCATTGCAAAGTGTGTCGGCGTGAATCACCGCCCAGAGATCCCGGGCGGCGGCGTGGTCGCACAGCTCCAGCGGACAGCCGGCGGCGAAGTAGGCATTCGCCCGGGCCATGCCCAGGTGCGTGACCAGATCAACCGGATGCCGGGCGAGCCTGGCGGCGAAACCGTGTGCCCGAACCGGAAGGTTCGAGAGCGGTGGCGGATTGAAAAGAAAACGGACCAGCCGTCCCCTTATACCTTTATACCTTGTAGCCTTAATACTCATATCCTTGTATCCTTAATACCTTGTTACCTATGGGAGTCTTCGTGGTTATGACGGTGATGGTGAGGGTGATGGTGATTGGTGGTCGTAACGTGGATCGTTACGATGATCGTTACGTTCTTGGTTGCGTCGGGAGGCGGCGGCATTCGACCGGGCTGCCGAGGCGGCGGCGGTCTGTTTCATTTTCTTCTCAAAGAGACTGAGTGAGATGATCCATTCGTTTTTGCATCGCGGCTGCTGCCAAAGCCCGTCAGCGCTCTTTTTGAAGTGGTATTTGTTGTCGAAGATGATTCCCTTGGTGCGCGGCCATTGGGAACTGTCGACGCAACAGATTCGGCGCAGGTATTCATCGTCATCGGGCAGGCCTTCGCAGCCGGTATGGTGCCAGTAGTGCCAGAGGGCGCGGAGATAGCCCAGACCGATGGTGTCGGGGTACCCGGCGATGGCTTCAAAGAAGTCGTTGCCGTAGAGCGGGAAATAAGCGGATGGTTTTCTCATATCAGGATTCAATTTTGTTCCAAACCGTGTTGTTAAGGGTGTTTTCAATCATCGCGCGCGTGCCGCCGAGGCAAAGAAAGGCGCGCAGATCCTTCGCCGGCGGCACATATACGGCGAACGGCAGGCCGATTTCCGCACCGACCTTGCGCGCGCCGTCGAGCCCCGGCTTGTCGTTGTCGGAAATCATCACCACGCGGCGGCACTGGTGGCGGCGGGCATAAATGCGGATGTCCGGCCCGCCGCAGCAGCAGTTCGGGCGACCGACGGCGAACAGCCCCAGTTCCACGGCGGCCGCCGTGTCCGTCGGGCCCTCACAGACAAACAGCGTTTTTCCATGGTCCGGTGTCCGCCGTCCGTCGTCCGTCGTCAGAAAAATGCCCTGTCGGCTGCCGCGCACAGCCCATTTGCGCCCGTCAGTTGCCCGCAGGCGGATGCCGAGGGTGTTTCCATGGCCATCGCACATTGGAAACGCCCAAGAGGCGTATGGCGCAGCCCAGGCCGCACCGGCGGCCTTCAACGCGGCGACCGACAAACCCAGTTCATGAGCAAAGACGGCCAGCGCCGCCGGCGTCGTCGCCGCCAGCCAATCCCGGTGCAGTTTCGTCGCGTTGATGGTGGGCACCGCGACTCGCGGCGGCGTGGGCGACATCAGCCGCCCAGGTGACAACTCGCGTTGCGAGCGCCACATCCAGCCGCCGGATTTCGCCGGCTTGGGTGACTGCACCCGCATGCACTCCACCCAGCCATCGGCGAACACGCGGCACCAATCCGGTTTTTGGCAAATCGGGCACGGATTCAGTTTGGATACGCGGCTGAAAGTCATCGGCATCAGACGCCCAGACGGCGCCGCAACTTGCGTTCATATTCCCGGACCCGGGGAACAACAATTTCCTCCACCGTGATCGGGTTAAGTGTCCCGTCCAGAATGTTGAGCCCCAGCCGGGCGCTCATTTTCAGCGCGCTGCTCGCACTGATTTTATTCCGCCCTGTTTCCCAGGACGACACCGCGTCCTTGGACATGTCGATCACTGCGGCGAACTTCGTCTGGTTCAGCCGCATTTCCTTGCGCACCCGATACATCAAAGACAGCCATTTCGCGCTGGCTTCGCCGCCGGGTAACTGTGCGATTTTCAATGGTATGGTTGGTTTCATAAAATTTAATTGGCTCCGGTTGCAATCCAGAGAAATTCCTCCAGGCTGCGGACGATATGCACCGTGTGCCCCAGTTTCTCCGCGTGAAACTTCAGCGCCGCCTGCGCCGGCGAAAGTTTTCCAGTCCGGGTCTTGCACTCCACGAACAGCACCCGGCCGCCATCAGCCAGAATCACGAAATCCGGCTCGCCGAGTGTCCGGCAAGTCCGCTCCGCCATGCTGCCGTGCAGCGCAATCCAACCGCGCCGCCGGCACTCGCTGAATATTTCCTCGTGCAAATCGGCTTCCGTGCTGACCTCCGACCTCTGGCCTCTGACCTCCGCTTTTTGACAACCAAAAAGCTGCGGATTGAGCCGAGCCAGCGTCGGAGTTGGAATCGGCAGGTTCATGGGCATCAGTTCAGAGCTGGATTCAGCGCACTCCCATTGGTCACAACGGACGTAGTGCCCCGTGCGGGTCGCACCCAGCCGTTCCGGGCGAGCTGATCAATGGTGGCCGACGCGTCGGCAAAACTCACATCGGTGTCGAAACCATATTTGCGCAGCACCTTCGCCTGCTTGAACGAGCACAGCTTGCCATCCCAGCGCCGGAAGATTTCCGCGATCAACTGTTTCGCCCCGCTGAACGAGACCTGGTCGGGATTGATTCCCTGTTTCGCCAGCAGCGAGCGCTGCTTCTCGGAAAGCTGACGGCCTTGATCCCAGCCGCGCGCCTTCACCGGCTCCAGATGCAGCACATCGAAAGGATCCACCGACTGCGTCGTGAACCGCGCCGTGGCCACCAGCTTCGCCCGGCGCGCGGCCTCGGCCAGTCGGGCGGAGTCCGCCTTCCGTTTCTGCTCCAGCAATTCCTCCTCGGCCTGGTCAAGCGCTTGTGCCATGTTCACCGGCTTGCCCGCTGCGCGGGCCTTCACCGTCGCCATTTCAATGGCCTCCTCGCTGAACTTCCCTCCCAGAATGTCGGCGCTGGTCACCAGCTTATGCCGGCCGGCATTGCCGACAAAATCCACCACCAGACAAGACGGCTTGGCGCTCGCGGCAATCGCCGCCTTGCGCTCCTCCGCCGTCTCCGGCCCGTCCACCACGCCCGGCAGCGGGCGGGTGGAGCGACCCACCATCTGTGAGTAAAGCGACCGGCTTTTCGTCGGGCGCCCCATGATGACCACTTCCACGCCGGGATCGTCAAAGCCTTCGGTCAGCACGCCGCAGTTGCACATCACCTGAATTTTGCCGGCGGCAAAATCCGATAACATCGTGCGGCGCTCGTCCTTTTCCGTCTTGCCGCAAACCCACGACGCCATCCCGAACCGATGCCGGTTGAAAATCTCCGCCGTCATCTCCGCCGCCTTCACGCTGGCGGTGAACACCAGCGCCCGGCGCCGGCCAATGATTTCCAGGGACGCCGCCGCCATCTGTTGCAGGTTTTTCTCGGCTTCCATCACGGCGGCCAGATCGCCGCCGTTCAAGTCCCCGGCCGTCGTCCGGATGCTGGAATAATCCAAACCCTCCACATGCACCATCTGTTGCTCGATCGGCACCAGCCAGCCGTCGTGAATCGCATCCTGCACTTCGTAGTCGAACGCCACCGACTGAAACACCTGCCCCAGCGCCTCCTCATCGGCGCGGTCCGGCGTCGCCGTCACCCCGAGAATCTTCAGCGCCGGATTCGAGCGGTAATAATCAATCACGCGCCGGTAACTCGGACTCGTCGCATGATGCGCCTCGTCAATGATCAGCACGCCGAAGCGGGCCGGGTCAAACTTCGCCATGCGCCCGCCGCCGTCGCCGCCGGAGCATTGCGTCTGGATGGTGGAAACAATGACGCGCGCGGCGTCGAACAGACCGCCTTCGGCCTGGTAATCGCCCATCTCAACATCCGCCTGCAGGCCGGTCACCCGCTGGATTTTGTCGCGCGCCTGAAAGATGAGTTCCTCGCGGTGGGCGATCACCAGCGCCCGGCGCGGAAACACGCGCCGGATCACATCGGCGAACAGAATCGTTTTCCCGCCGCCGGTCGGCATCACCACCAGCGTCGAATCATTCTCCAGCCATTCCTTGAAAATGGCTTCGCTGGCGGCGGATTGGTAAGGACGCAAAATCATATTGTTTTCAGGTAGGGACGGCCCGCTGGGCCGTCCGGTTTTTGCCCTAATTAAGATGCGGGTTTTGCGCCTTCATCATTCGCCAGAAACGCCGTTTCTTTTGCCGCCGGCAATGCGCCTGTGCCTGCCGGATCGTCCAGCGATGAATCACGCCCAGCAGCCGGAACCAAAGTTTGTCAATTTTCCGATTCATAGGTTTGTGAGTAGCGGCGTCTCGGCAGAGCGCCGCCATTGATGTGATCAGGTTTTAATGGTGGCCCGTCCGGCACGGACCCGGAACTCCTTGTCCTCCCGCGTCACGCAGGTATTCCAGCGATGTTCCGAGAGCAGGCCGCGGCCCCGGCAAAGGGTGCATTGATCAGGCACCTGACCCTGGCAGGCCGGGCACACCGCAAACGGCTTCGCCGTCTTGACGTCCGCCCAAACTTGGTCCAGATGGGAGAGTGCGGACGAGAAATTGACCTCCGTGAACAGCTTGTCCTTGTTCTCCTGCGCCGTGCGGAGCGCCCCCTTCACCCGGCTAAGCGTCGTCAGCATCTCTTGGACATCATCCGACCGCAGCCACAGCGGAATGAGCTGCGTCGGAATCGGCCAGCCCGTGGCATCCAAGACCGCCGCCGGCGGCGGCGCCGGTGAAGCCACCGGTGGCGAGGTGGGGCGAGCGTCCCCGCGAGCCGTGGGAGGGGGCGGGAGATGGCGCTTGATGGCGGCTGCCGTCACCGTTTTCCCCTCATCCACAATGGCTTGCACAATCCCGGCCCGCTCGCCCGGAGCCGCCTTGGCCAACTCCCGGGCCTGTGATTCGGTTGCAATTGCAACCTGTTTGGAGGCCGGCAAAGCCTCCACCACGGCGGCGGCCGTGATCAGTTGCGTGCAATAAGGCTTGCTCCAACCCCACTTTTCCCGGCAATACGCCTCAAATCCCGCGTATTCCCGCCGGTAAAGCCGCAAATCGCGGATCTCCGCCAGCGCCAGGCCCACTTCCACGAAGGTTTTCTTCCCCCGTGCAATCGTCTTCTCCAGTTCCGCGAGCCGTTGATCGTCCCGCAGCAACGTCGCCATTTCATGATTCTTCATATTCGTTATTTTTGTGAATGCGCCTTAGTTACTCCGGCGCGGTGGATAAATTTCTTATAGGTGGCCACCGGCAGCTTGCCGGTCAGTTCAGTTGGATTTTCTGGTGGACCGGAATCCGTTGCTTATTCAGATATTTCGCAATCGCGCATGCAGCCACGCGCGACCCGCCTTGCCCGATCACCGCCATTTCACGGCGGATTTCGTGATGCAGCCCCTTGCCGCCGATGACCAGCAGCTTTTCCCGGTACGGCGCCTCTGTGACGCTGCGTTCGCCCAGCCATTTGTCCACCGTCCACAGCCCCTTGATCACCATTTCCATCATCGGCCCGTCCGGATGCAACTCCGCCAGCAGCGGCCACAACCGCTCGAACCGCGCGCGGTCTTCCTTCGCCAGGTTGTAGAGGCATTGCACGCACGAGACCGTGCGCGCCGAGGCCGTCTCGCCGGCGCGATGACCCGTGCTCTTCAGCATGGCCTCCACCGCGTAGGCCGTCTTGTCGCCGGAGATCAGTTGCGCCCGGTAACGGTCCAGGCTGCCCACTCCCAAGCGCCCTTGATTGATGGCCAGAAAACTCACCGCCTCCTCCCGCCGGTTCGGCGTCTCAAACACCAGGCACGGCAGCTCGTTGATGTCGCCGCGCTGGTCCGCGGCCAGCTTCCGATGCTGTCCGTCCATGACGAACCACTTGTTGTCATCGCGCAGCGCCACCACCAGGCAGCCGCAGGCGATCCAATCCCAGGTGCGCGTCAAGGCATCCACGCGCCGCTGATTGATGCGATTCCGCTGATAGGCGGAATCCACCTCCAGCTCATTTTTCGGGATCATCAGGAACTCGCCCGGCGCATTGCGCACCGTCAAGCTGTAGCGCGTGACCAGGTCCGCGCCCTGTTGATTCTTCTCCTGCGCCTCTGTCGTTGTTGCGTTCATTTTCATATTTTGATTTTGGTAGGGACATCGCGCTGCGATGTCCGGTTTTATGTTGTTTCGTGTTCTTGGTGTCTTTGTTGTTAATTGGCCCGTCCGGCACGGACTTTTCGCTTTTCGCTTTCCGATTTTTTGTGATGGCCCGTCCGGCACGGACTAAAATTGCAGTTCATCCTTTTCGAATTCCGCCTTGAGCCGCGCCCATTCATGGAGCTTCAGGTCCGTGTTGGATTTGTTCGGGAACAGCTTGGCGATTGTGTCGAACCAGAGTTTCTCCATCGCCGCCGCATCCTTGCCCGGATTGTTCTCATTCAACGCCGCCCACGCCTCCTCCATCGTCGCGCCTTGCGGCGCGCCACTAGGGGCCACCGGCGGCGGAGGCAACGGAGCAGATTTCACCGGTGCCCGTCCGGAAGGCCCATTCTGACCTCCGACCTCTGGCCTCTGACCTCCAGCGCTCGCGAGAGCGCGGAACTTCCCGCCATACTTCGCCAGCACGGACTGACGATTCGCCGCCGCCGGCGTCTTCATACCGCCACCCAGCGGATTGAGCCACTGGCTCTTGAAGTATTGACCGCCCTTGTCGCCCGTCTCCGGCCCGCCCACGATCTCGAATTCCACCGAGCGCATCGCCCCGCCGTCCTCCGAGTTATCCATCAGCCAGAACGGATCCACGCCATCCCAGCCGAACACCGCCTTCAGCGTGTCCGTCGTCTTCGTTTGAATCGTCCCATCCGACTTCACCAGCACCATCGTGTGCTTGAACGTGAAACCGGAATCGTTCATAACGCAGGGCACCGCCGCGCAGAGTGACCCGGTGGAAGCTTCATAAATGACCAACTGGCCATTCAGTTTGCAGCCGTCTTTTCCTTCATTCGGTATTTCCATATGTTTTTTGTTTGTAGCAGCCGACGTCAGGAGGCTCTAACTCCCGCACCAGCATTGGTTGTTGTTGTTTGTTGTGTGACCGTGAAATTCGAGTCTGATTTCAGCGTTTCAGTTTTCAGCTTTTCAGCTTTTGTATGGGCACCGGCGGAAGTGCCGCCGCCGTTTTCGATTGAAAAGCCTGGAGCCCCGGTGCGTTGCTCCCTCTGGCTAATGATTTACTGGCCGGTGACGCTGATGGCCCGTGCGGCACGCACCCATCCGAATCTTCGTCGGAATACATGCCCAGGATCGACGCCCACGAATAACGGCGCAGATAAGTCAGCGTGCTGCCGGCAGACTGAACTTTGGACTTCCCTTTTTCCTCCGTAAGCGGAATTGAAATGCGCTCCGCGATGAACTCGCCGGATTCATGCATGAGAATGGACTCCACACCGATGAAGTCGGTGGTAGGGCGCGCAGTCCCCTGCGCGCCGTCCCCTTGAGCGGGCGAATTGCCAAGGCCGAGGTTCGGCCCTGAGATCGGAAACTGAACCAGGCTCAGATTATGTTTCGCCAGAATCGGCCGGCTCGACTGGATCACCGCGCCCAGCGACGCATATTTCGATTTGAGAAACGGATTCGTTGCGTCAAACACCGCCACCGGCATTTCCGCCTGGGCTTTGGCTAACGCAGCAGCGAGGTGCGTAATGGATTCAGATTTGTTCATTTTAATTTGGTAGGGTCGGACCGCTGGGCCGACCGGTTTTTCTTGGTGTTCTTCGCGTCTTGGTGGTTAAAAATCCGTGTTTCATCTGTGTGATGGCCCGTGCGGCACGCACCTAGATGCACCCGCAGATGCGCGCAATTTCGATTTCGATCTCCACATCGCGCCGGTTGTACGCCACTGCCGCTTGGCAGTCCGCGCGCCACATCAGCGGGAAATCGCCGCCATGACCCAGCTTCGGCGGCAGACCGAACACGCGCGCCACGTCATCCACTCCGTTGCCGTCGAACGATTTTCCGAAGGAAAGAATTTCCAGCGTGTCGAAAATGTTGTCGTGCCACTGCGGCCGGCCGCGCCAGAACGAGAGGATTTTGCGCGGAATCATCAGGCCATGAACCCGCGCGCGGTTCACCAGCATCGGCAGATCAAACGCCTTGATGTTGTGCCCGCCGACCACCACGCCGTCGCTCAGCGCCGAACCGAGCAGCTCCAGAAAATTCGCGACCAGCTCCTTTTCCGTGTCGGCCGTGAACGACTTGATTTCCGAGTCATCGCCCGCGCCGATCAGAACAATCTCCGCCGTCTTCCAGTTCAGTGCCGCGTCCGCCAGGTAATCCGCCTTTTTCTTGGCAATGGCCGCCGCGATCTTGTCGGGGTCCTTGAGGTTGGCCGCCGCCGTGAATTCCGGCGCGCGCGCCAGCAAACTCGCCTCATCCTGCGGAATGGTTTCGATGTCCAATACGATGTGTTTCATTGATTTTGTTTTTGGTAGGGCGACCAGTCCCTTGGGCGCCGGTTGTTTTTGGTAGGGCGGTGCTGCGACGCCGCCAGTTTTAATTGTTAATTACTGACCTCTGACCTCCGACCTCTGACCTCAGGTTATTTGGTCCCATCGTCCCGTCGTCCGTTGTCTGCCCTCCGGCCGGTGTCCCGACTGCCGGTAGCGCGGGCACCAGGAAATGGGCATCCAGGTGTTTCTCGACATGGGCCCATTTAAAGCGCTTTAAACTCCCGATCTGATAGCAAGGCAAAAGCTTCTCAACCGCCATTTCCGAAACCGTACGCGGGCTCATAATCAGCCGCTTCCCGACCCCCGCCGCATCCAGCAACTGTTCACTCGCCGGAATCATCCCTTCTCCGCTCTGTGGTAGGGTCGGACTGCTGGGCCGACCGCCCTTGGTAGGGACATTCGCGCTGCGATGTCCGCCTGCTCGGTTTTTAACTTTTGCCTTTTTTGTGTGAACGGATTTCATCGCAGCTTTTCTGGATGGCTCGGCCTCAAACCCCGAGTTCCCAGGTGTTAATGCGCAGCGTTTCGGCCAGCCGTTGTTTCAGGGCCCCGTCCGGCACCAGCCGGCCAGTTTCGATCCGGGTGATATGCTGCTCGGTGCAGCCCGCGCGTTTGGCCAGTTCCAGTTGCGTCCAGCCCCAGCGCCGCCGTTCCTCGCGCATCCCTTGAGCCGCCGTTGATTTCGTTTTCATAATCATTTTCTTGGTTGGCAGATCCTGAAAAATGGCGACCGGCTCTTTTTGTCCCCCGGACGCCACCGGACCTGCTAATTAAAGGAAGGCGGAACAAGTTGTTCGTATTCGGAACAAGTCGTTCCTATTTTTAAGAATCGATCTTCCGTCGTTCGAACTTCCAGGGAATGCGGGGCGAAGGGGAATAGCAGTTATTCAAGCCGTAAGTCAGGCAGCTCCGGTCATTCAAATGATCGAACAGCGCGCGGCAGCCCGGCTTCAGGTGCGTGTCCAGCAGCCGGCGGAAGAGCTTCCGGATCACATCGGCTTTCTTTTGATCGGTCCCCGGTTGATACGCCAGCGGCAGGTGCTCCCCGTTTACCTCCTTCGTGTTGTGCTTCAAAGTCTCCTGCGACTTTTCGAGGTCATCCTTCAGCTTCAAATAGCGGGAACTGCCAAAATCCTTCGCGTCTTCATGGGCTTTTATCTCCTGCTGCAGCGAGTAAATGTGTTTCTTCAGGCTCGCGATCTGGCCCTTGTTCATAATTAAGTCCGGCTCCGTGAGAACGCCCACATGCCCGCGCTGGTCGGTGGCTCCGCCCGCGTCCTCGTCGCCCCCGTCGTCGCCATGCAGAATTTCCCAAGATTGGCCGTCCGTCGTGTCCGTGGCCGCGTTCTTGCGGATGAATTCCGTGAGCTGGGCCGCGGAAAATGATGTCCGCTGATGGCGGATCAAAAACACCAGGTATTCCGTGGCCAGCAGCGTCGGCATAAGGATTTCCTCGCCGTCA
>CAIXBQ010000102.1 GCA_903917705.1 uncultured Verrucomicrobia subdivision 3 bacterium
AAAGATAATTCCATCGGCTCAAAACTGACAATTTCACTGACAGTGGCCACCTTTCTTGTCACGAAACCCTTTATTCATATGGGCTTAAACAAGCATGCCAAGGAAAAGGTAAAGTTTTTGAACCTCTATCAAGCACTTACAGAAGTTGACCCCCCTGCTGGTAAAGTTTTCAGCCGGGGGGTGGTAAAGTTCCTGACCCTTTCCCATTCGCGCCAATCGATGGCCCGTGCGGCACGCACTTTCTACATTCTGCATTCTTCCTTCTGCCTTTCCCCACTCGGGCGCGCGCCAAAAACTCGGTGAAAAAGCCGCCAAAATGCGACAAAACCCGCCAAAATGTGACATGACTTATTACCGAAGTTAACCCGCTGTAAATTGTTAATATGTTCATAATAAACATGTTATGTCGTTTTTGGTAGAAGTTTGCCGGATTGTTCCGCTCTCCGCTTTTCCGAAGCCGTCTTTTCAAAAAAAGGTCGCGTTTAACCCTATAATAGGGCATGTTTGCACGATTAAATTGTCTCTGTCGTGAGTAATTTGCCCCCGCACAACCCTCCCCGGAGGCGTTTGGTTCTGGCCTACGTTTCCATCGTGATGGTCCTCCTGCTGGTTGCCCTGCGGGCGGATGCCACCATTGATATCACCCTCCAAATGCAGTTGGGCAATCCGAGCGGCGCCATTGTGGACACCAATAACCACAACCATTACTTGGTTCAGCGCACGGTCGAGGCTTTGGATTACAGCGACAATCTGGGCGAGCCGGTCTGGGCCAGTTGGGATTTGACGGCTGGCGATGTGGGCACCAATTCCCGCTCCGCCAACTTTTTCACCGATACGAATCTGCCGGCGAACTTTTACCGCGTGACGGACAATGATTATAACGGCGTCGGTGCGACCAATGTTAATCTGAATCGCGGTCACCTGTGTCCTTCGGAAGACCGCACGGATACCCGCGCCGACAACGACCTGGTGTTTTTCATGTCCAACATCATGCCCCAGAGCGCCGTCAATAATCAGGGCGTGTGGGATCAGTTTGAAAACTATTGCCGCTCGCTGCTTTCCACCAACGAGCTGCTCATCATTTGCGGCCCGTGCGGTTTCGGCACCAACCGCATCCCCAGTGGCAAGGCCTATGTGCCCGATTATGTCTGGAAAATCGCCGTCGTGGTGCCGACCAACAGCGGCACCGCGTTGAGCCGCATTACGAATTCCACCCGCGTCATCGCCCTGAAGATTCCCAACACGCAGCAGGCGACGAATCTCTGGCAGGATTACGTGACCTCGGTGAACCAGCTTCAGGTGGACACCGGCTTCACATTTTTCACCGCGTTGCCCGCCGGCGTCGCTTCTGTTTTGCGCGGCGTGGTGGACGGCCAGACCAATCCGCCGCCGGTCATCTATGCTTTTTCGCCGACGAATGGCGCTGCCTATACCAATGTGTTCATCACCGGCACCAATTTCTCCGCTGCCACGGCGGTGGCCTTCAACGGGGTCGGCGCGTCGTTCACGGTGAACTCCGCCACGCAGATCACGGCCGTGGTGCCGACGAATGGCACCTCCGGCCTGATCAGCATCACCACCGGCAGTGGCACGGCCATCAGTTCCAACAGCTTCACGGTGATCGGTGGTCCCGTCGTCACGGTCTACCCCACCAATCTGCTGGCCGGCTGGGATGTCAGCGGCTGCACCAATTACGGCGTGTCCCCGCTGGCGGCCGCCACCAACAGTCCCAACATGACCGTGGTGACCGGCCTGTCGCGCGGCAGCGGGGTGACCACCAGCGGCTCAGCGGCTGCCCGGGGCTGGGGTGGCACGGGCTTTACCAATGTTTCCCCCGCCGCCGCCGCTGCCACCAATGAATACGTCTCCTTCACCCTCGCGGCCAATGCGGGCTATGTGGTTTCGTACACCTCGGTCAGCCGGTTCGACTATCGCCGTTCCACCGGCGGGCCCACCAATGGCGTGCTGCAATATCGGGTCGGGTTGGGGGCGTTTGTGGATGTCACGAATCTCTCCTACCCCGTGGCCAACAGCGGTGCTTCCATCGGGCCGATTGACCTTGCCGGCATTGCGCCCCTGCAAAACCTCGTCGCCGGCACCAATGTCACCTTCCGCATCGTCAATTGCAACGGCGGTTCCGGCGGCACTTGGTATGTGTTTGATTCGGCGAACAGCAGCGCCCCGGATCTGGCCCTGCAGGGTGTCGTGGTTCCGGCTGTGGTGCCTGTTCCGCCGGCTCTGGCCATCGCCTTCACCAACTCGAATTCCATGATTATTACTTGGCCGGCCGCTGCCGCTGGCTTTGGCCTGCAGCAAAATGCCGATTTGACCACGACGAACTGGACCGCGGTGACCAATGCCGTCAGCCCCGCCGGTGACCGCTCTCAAGTCATTCTGCCTTGCTCATCCGTAAAAAACTTCTTCCGCCTGGTCGGCCCGTGAGGCCTTCGGGGATAAAAAAACGCAGCCGCGGCGGTGGCCGGCGGCTGCGCTTCTGAAATGATTCCGGCGTCCTTGATTTTGCTTAAATCGCCGCCGCCACCGCATCGCCCATCTCGCGCGTGCCCACGCGCCGGGCGCCGGTTTCGCTGGCGCTGAAGATGTCGCCCGTGCGGTTGCCCGCCGCGATGGCCTTGCCCACCGCCGCTTCAATCGCCGCCGCCGCCTCGTTCAAGCCGAAGCTGTGCCGCAGCATCAGCGCGCTCGACAGGATTTGCGCGATCGGGTTGGCCAGGTTTTTCCCCGCGATGTCCGGCGCGGTGCCGCCGGCGGGCTCGTAAAAGCCGAAGGTCTGGTTGCCGTTCGTCGCGCCAAGGCTCGCGCTGGGCAGCATGCCCAGCGAGCCGCCGAGCGCCGCGGCCTCATCGCTCAGGATGTCGCCGAACATGTTTTCGCAGAGCATCACGTCGAACTGCGTGGGCTTGAGCATGAGCTGCATCGCCCCGTTGTCCACGAACATGTGTTCCAGCGTCACGTCGGGATAATTTTTGCCGACGCGCGTGACTACCTCGCGCCAGAGGATGCCGTTCTCCAGCACGTTCGCCTTGTCGATGCTCGTCAGCTTTTTGCGGCGCAGCTGCGCGGCCTTGAACGCGACGTGCGCGATGCGCTCGATTTCCGGCGTGGTGTAAACCATCGTGTCGATTGCGCGAAAATTTCCGCCGCCGATGTCCTCGGTCTTTTTCGGCTGGCCGAAATACATGCCGCCCGTCAGTTCCCGCACCACCAGGATGTCGATGCCGTCGCCCTGGCGTTCCTTCGCCAGCGGGCACGCATGTGCCAGCACCTTCGGCAGCGAGACGGGGCGCAGGTTGGCGAACAGGCCGAACTCCTTGCGCAGCCGCAGCAGCGCGGCGCGTTCGGGGCGCTCCTCCTTCGGGATCATCGGGTCGCGGTCGGGCAGGCCGACGGAGCCGAACAGGATGGAGTCGGATTTTTGGCAGAGCGCCAGCGTCGCGTCCGGCAGGGCCTTGCCCGCCGCGTCGATGCCCGCCCAGCCGACGGGCGCTTCCGTGATGTTGAGCTGGAAGCCGGATTTCTTTTCCGTGGCCCGTAAAACCTTGATGGCCTCGGCCATGACTTCGTTGCCGATGCCGTCGCCCGCGAGCGCTGCGATGTTGTAAGTTTTCATGAAAACGAGCGGACAGTTTATTCAAACAAAAAGTCGGAAGGAAGAAGGAAGAATGCCGGCCGCCGACGCAAACGCAGGCTTTGATTTTTGTTTTCGCATTCTGCATTCTACCTTCTGCATTTCCGGTTTATGACCCTGCCCTACAAAATCGCCACCTTGCTCTACTGCTTCAATGCGGCGGGCGATATCCTCCTGCTCGAGCGCGCGCAGGAGCCCAACCGCGGCCTCTGGAGCCCCTGCGGCGGCAAGCTCAAGCTGGACACCGGCGAATCGCCTTACGCCTGTGCCTGCCGCGAGGCGCACGAGGAGATCGGCCTGGCCATCGCCCCCCCGGACCTGCACCTGACCGGCCTCATCAGCGAGCACGGCTATCAGGGCCAGACGCACTGGCTCATGTTCCTATTCGAGGTGAAGGTGCGGCTGCAAACCCTCCCGCCGCCGCATGCGGAAGGGCGCTTTGGCTTCTTCCCGCGCGACCAGATCCTGGCGCTGAACATTCCGCAGACCGACCGCGAGCAGATCTGGCCGTGGTTCTGGCAATACCGTGGCGGCTTCTTCGCCGCGCACTGCCATTGCCACCCGGACGGGCGGAACGATTGGACCCTGGAAGAATGCCAGGCG
The DNA here is from genome assembly GCA_903917705.1 of uncultured Verrucomicrobia subdivision 3 bacterium. Classification (GTDB taxonomy): domain Bacteria; phylum Verrucomicrobiota; class Verrucomicrobiia; order Limisphaerales; family UBA11358; genus UBA11358. Next base: position 4,253 of record CAIXBQ010000102.1, read on the forward strand.
GCGAATGGCCGCTGACGCCTTCGCATCGGATTAAATTGGAAATTTGAAATTCGCAATTCGAAATTTGCCATGAGTGAACCCATCATCGACCTGCACAGCGACGAATATTTCATGGGCGAGGCCCTGCGGCAGGCCGCCCGGGCCTATGAGCGGGACGAAGTGCCCGTCGGCGCGGTGGTGGTGCGCGAGGGGCGCATCATCGCGCGGGCGTACAACCAGGTGGAGACGCTCAAGGACGCCACCGCCCATGCCGAGATGCTGGCGCTCACGCAGGCGGAAAACGCCGTGGGCGACTGGCGGCTGACCGACTGCACCCTGTATGTGACCAAGGAGCCCTGCCCCATGTGCGCCGGGGCGGTGGTGCACACGCGGCTGGCGCGGGTGGTGTTCGGCGCCGGCGACCCCAAGGGCGGCGCGGCCGGCGGGGCCATGAACCTGCTGCAATTTCCCACCCTCAACCACCGGTGCGACATCACCGCCGGGGTGCGGCTGGAGGAATGCCGGGCCCTCCTGCAAAGCTTCTTCGCCGAACAGCGCGCCGCCGCCAAGGCCAGACCGGAAAATTGATGGTTTTTTGATAAGTCATTGATAACCATTTGGTTTTATGAAAGTCCTGGGGGATGAGGCTCGTCGGAAAGCCCTCTTTCTGATTAGAAATCGTCAATTCCTGACCAGAAATTCCCGAGGACTGACCAGAAAACGAGGATTTCCGGTCAGACTTTTTGGGTCCCTGACCGGCGAACGGGAAAATCTGGCCAGTGACCACCGATTTCCGGTCAGTGATTAATGGTTTCCAATCAGACTTTCCGAATCACTGGCTGGAAAATGGAAAAGTCTGGCTCGCTCACTTCAAAGCCGGTCTCGCGCCGCGCTTCGTTTCAGGCTTCGCCCATCGCCAAGATCAATAAGGTGATGGCGGCTTGGCCGCCGCTGTGCCGGCCGAATGAAGGATAGGGAACTCGATCAAACCACTTTGCGCTGTAGCGGCGGTCTATGACCGCCGTGAATGAATCGTTCTCAAGCGTTCACAAAGCGCCGTTACAGGGGAGAGAAATCATTTCAAGGCAAAAAAAAAGGCACCCTTTCGGGTGCCTTTTGTGTAAGGAACAGAAACTATATTACCAGGTGAAGTTGAAGGACTGGGCCGCAACCGTGTTGGTGCTGTTCTGCAGCGCGGTGTGGAGGCCGCTGATGGTCACAGATTGCACGCTGCCGTCAGCCAGGCCGACGTTGCCGCTCTTCTGGTGCAGGTCGGTCGCCGTCCACGCCCAAGCGAGGTTGGCCGCACCGAACGCGACACCGGTCAGCACCTGCGCCGTCGGAATGGCGGCGATGGCCGAAGCAGCCGTCTGGCCGAAGCGATAGGAAGCCGCGCCGTTGTTGGCGGTGGCCGTCTGGTTGCCGATGTTTTCGTCACCGGACAGAACGACGGACGGATCCGCGTCCGTGGCGTCACCGTTCACGAAGTAGCTGACCTTGGTGATGCCGCTCTGGGCCGCTTTGACGCCGGCGCCGGGAGCTCCGCAGCCCAAAAGGTCACCAAAGGAGAAGTTCGTGGCATAGCCGGAACCCGCGGTGTGCATGCTGTCCGAGGGGCAATACACGATCTTGGCCGTGGAGAGCTCGTTGGACATGCACATATAGACCATGCCGGGGTTGTTCACGTTGGCCAGGGCGGCGCCGTGACCGACGTATTCATTGGCACCACCGGAGGAGAAGGTGATGGCCTGGGGATACTTGTCACCGTTGTCACCCGCCCAGATGCGGTAGGCGAGCCCAACCTGCTTGAGGTTGTTGGTGCAGTTGATTTTCTGGGCCTTCTTCTTGGCGGCGGCGAGGGCCGGCAGGAGCATGGCGGCGAGAATCGCGATGATCGCGATGACGACGAGGAGTTCGATGAGCGTGAACGCGCTTTTTTTATTTTTCATAATTCGTTGTTGTTTGTGGTTTCGTTTGTTTTCCGGAACCGGCGCGGGATTCCATTGAATCGCCGCTTCAGTCAATCCGGGTTTCTGAATTCTCTTTAGCAATGCCGGTGCCAAGTGGGGATTTCATCAAAACCCCAATGAATGACCATCTCCGGCTTCGCGCCAACCCTTGGTGTGGTGAAAAGTTCACGCATTATGCGTGAAGTTCACGCAAGGCGGGAAAAGTTGTTCACAACCTCGTTGAACCGGGTCGCGCGAAGGAGAGGGGGATAAATTGCCTTCCTTCGCCACCTTTGCGTCCTTCGCGCGACCCCAAACTCCGTCACCTTCAAGATTGATTTTCCGGCGCGATTGGCGAACACTGGCCATTCCTATGGCCGAACCAAAAGAGAATTTGCAGATGGAAAAGATTGTGTCGCTGTGCAAGCGGCGGGGCTTCGTGTTCCAGTCCTCGGAGATTTACGGCGGCATCAACGGTTTTTGGGATTACGGCCCGCTCGGCGCGGAGCTCAAGCGGAACGTGAAGGAGCTCTGGTGGAATGCCATGACCCGCCAGCGTGATGACGTGGCCGGCCTGGAGGCGACCATCATCATGTCGCCGGAAATCTGGAAGGCGTCCGGCCATGTGGCGACGTTCAGCGACCCGATGGTCGATTGCAAGACGTGCAAGGGCCGTTTCCGCGCGGATCAGGTGGGGGAAATTCCCTGCCCGCAAAAGCCCAGCAAGTTCGTCAGCGAATGTCACGGCGAGAAGACCCCGGCGCGGGCGTTCAACCTGATGTTCCAAACCTACGTCGGCCCGACGGCGACGGAGGCGGACATCGCGTATCTCCGCCCGGAAACGGCGCAGGCGATATTCGCGCAGTTCAAGAACGTGCTGGAAACGTCGCGGCAGAAGGTGCCGTTCGGCATCGCGCAGGTGGGCAAGGCGTTCCGCAACGAGGTCACGCCGCGCAACTTCACTTTCCGCTCACGCGAGTTCGAGCAGATGGAGCTGGAGTTTTTCATCAAGCCGGACGAGGTCATCGAGGCGATTCATGGCGCGGTGGCGACGCTCGGGGCCCTGGACCCGAAAGCCCCGACGCCCGAGCCCCGGCCGGATTGGGGCTGGCAGGCGTGGCACCAATATTGGGTGGAGGAGCGCGTGCGCTTTTACGAGGGCATCGGCCTTTCGCGGGAGACGCTGGGTTTTCATCACCAGACGCCGGCGGAACTGGCGCATTACGCCCGTGCCTGCACGGATATTTTGTTCAAGTTCCCGTTCAGCAAAAAGGCTGCGGACGGCAACGTGACCGGCGACGAATTGGAAGGCATCGCCGCGCGTAGCGATTTCGACCTGAGCCAGCACCAGCGGTTTTCCGGCAAGCCAATGGGCGTGTTTGATGACGAATTGCGCGCCGCGTGGGCCAAGCTGCCGAAAGAGAAACAGGACGACCTCTGGCGGCGCTACTACGAGAACCGGAAGAATTACCTGACCAAGTCGGCTAAGCCGGACGAGACGCCGGAGCAAATCCAGAAGCAGGCGACGGACGACGCGAACGGCCTGGCGAAGGGCCAGTATATCCCGCACGTCATCGAGCCGAGCGCGGGCGTGGATCGCCTGATCCTGGCGCTCATCGCCAATGCGTATTCCGAAGTCACCAAGACCGACGACAAGGGCAAGAGTGAAACGACCGTGCTGATGAAGTTTCATCCGCGCGTCGCGCCGGTCAAGGTCGGCGTGCTGCCGCTGTTGAAAAACAAGCCGGAGCTGGTGAAGAAGGCGCTCGCCGTCCGCGATCTCCTGCGCCCGTGGATGAATGTGTTCTACGATGATGGCGGCTCGATCGGCCGCCGCTACGCGCGCCAGGATGAGGCCGGCACCCCGTTCTGCGTGACGATTGATTTCGACACGCTCGGCGAAAAGCCGGAGTTGCTGGACACGGTGACAATCCGCTACCGCGACGATGGGAAACAAGAGCGGCTGAAAATTTCTGAACTTATGGATTTTTTGCTGTCTAAAATCCGTTGATGAGCGAAGCGCAAGAAAATCTACCGTTGGTGCTGCCACCGGAACCGAAGCCCAAGCCCGCACCGACGCTGTATTTCATCATCGGCTTCAAGCTGCTGAAAAGCACGGTGGCGTTGCTGCTGGCGCTGGGCGTTTCCCGCCTGAAAGATGAAAACCACGACGGCATACCGGATGACCTGCCCGCCGACTTTGAGAAGCTGGTCCAGTTTTTTCATGTGGATCCGGAAAAGAAATTCGTCGTCGAACTCGCCACCCGCGTCGCGGAGATTACGCAAAACAACCTCCATTGGGTGCTTATTTTTTCGGTAATTTATGGCTTGTTCATGCTGCTGCAAGCCGTCGGCCTGATGTTCCGGGTGAGTTGGATCGTCTGGCTGGTCATTGCCGAATCCGCCTTTTTCGTGCCCGTCGAGGTGTTTGAGCTGGCGCACCGCCCGTCGTGGGTGAAAGTCGCCATCCTCGGTGTGAACGTGCTGATTGTGTGGTATCTGTTTGCCAACCGCGCCCGGCTTATCAAGCATCCCCATCACCACACGATTGAACTATGAACACCCCGCTGCCGTTTGAAGTTTCCGAGTTCGAAAACCTCCTCCGCAAGCCGAACAGCGACCCGACGGGTTTCGCCGGCTTTTTCAACAGCGGCGAAGTGTGGGTTGCCCGCGTCCCGGCGCGGCTGGATGTGATGGGCGGTATTGCCGACTACTCCGGCGCGAACGTTTGCGAAGCCGTTCTCGGTCATGGCATGTTGATGGCTATTCAGGCGCGCACCGACCGCACCCTGCGCATCCGTTCCGCCCAAATCGGCCCGCGTAGCCTGCCGGTGGAGACGCGCATCCCCCTGGATTATTTCACGTCCGGTGACGCGATCGGGAATTATTCGCAAATCCGCGAACTCTGCCATGCCAATCCCATCGCGTCGTGGGCGGCTTACATCGGCGGCAGCATTTTCACCTTGCTCAAGGAGGAATCCGTCGAGTTGCCGTTCGGCTTCAGTTTTCTGCTGTTGAGCGCGGTGCCGATGAACGTCGGCATCGGCAGTTCCGCCGCGGTGGAAATCGGCACGCTTTCCTGCCTCAACGCCTATTTGCATCTGAAGCTCGACGGCGCCCGCATCGCGCGGCTCGGCCAGATGGCGGAGAACCACGTCGTCGGGGCGCCGTGCGGCATCATGGACCAGATCGCCGTCGCCAGCGGCCGCAAGGAAAAGCTCACGCACATTCTCTGCCGGCCCGGCGCGATTGTCGGCGAGGTGGAAATTCCGCCCGGCACCGGCTTCGTCGGCATCAATTCGATGGTGCGTCATTCCGTCGCGGGTAATGCCTATGGCAACGTCCGCATCGGCGCGTTCATGGGCAAAAAAATCATCAATGAACTCCGCGCCAAAACCGGCCGCGCCGCCCTGAACTATCTTACGGAAATTTCCAGCGAGGAATTCAAGGCCGGGTATCAGGCGCAGATTCCCGAGACGATTCTCGGCTCCGACTTTCTGGCCCGGTACAAAACCCACGATGACCCGGTCACCACCGTGCAGCCGGATGCGACCTATCGCGTCGTCGGGCCGGCGCGGCATCCCATTGGTGAAAATGAGCGCGTGTTGAAATTCATTGAGGCGCTCAAGGCCGCCAAGGCTGGCGATGACCGGGCGCTCGTGACGGCGGGCGAGCTCATGTATGGGGCGCATGAAAGCTATCGCGATAACTGCCGGCTGTCCGTGCCGGAAGTGAATTTCCTCGTCGATGCCGTGCGCAAGCGCGGGCCCGAACAGGGGCTGTTTGGCGCAAAAATCACCGGCGGCGGCACCGGCGGTACCGTGGCCGTGTTTGGGCGGACCGCCGCGCTCAAGGAGCATATTCCGCAGATTGCGATCGAGTATTCGCGTCGCGTCGGCGAGGTGCCGGACATTTTTGAAGGCACGTCGCCCGGCGCGATTGAATTTGGCGCCAAGCGCTACGCCTTCGGCGCGAAGGGCTGGAAGCGGTTCGACGTTTGAGCATGAAAGTTCGCAAGGCTGTCATTCCCATCGCCGGGCTTGGCACTCGGCACTTCCCCGCGTCGCACGCGGTGAAAAAAGAATTATTCCCTGTCGTCGGTGCCGACGGCATCGCCCGCGCCTTGTTTCATTACCATCTGCTTGAACTCGATGCCGCTGGCATCGAGGAGATCTGCATCATTGTTCAGCCCGGCGAGGATGACCGGGTGCGCGATTATCTGCGCGGCCCGGACGACCGCTATCTCCAGCGGCTCGAAAAATACCCCGCGCTGCTCCGCGAGGCCGGGCAGATGAAATCATTCTCCCGGCGCGTTACCTTCGCCGTGCAGCGTGAGCAGGAGGGGTATGGCCACGCGGTTTTCCAGTCGAAAAATTTTGCGGCGGACGAAATGGTTTTGCTCGGCCTCGGTGACCACTTGTTCCGGGGCCATCCCGTTTCGCCCTATCGTGAACTGGCGGACCTGGCGGAAATTTCCGGCGGGCAGAGTGTTTCCGCCGTGAACCGCATTTCCGCCGGCGAACTCAAGGGGTACGGCACGATCGCCGGCGCCCGCCGCGCGGGAAACCCCCGGCTGATCGATGTTTCGCTTATCATCGAAAAGCCCGCCGTGGCGGTGGCGCAGGAAAAACTGCGCGTCAACGACCTGCCCGCCGGAACGTGGCTTGGCTGGTTCGGGATGCATCTGCTCGCGCCGTCGATTTATGATATCCTCGGCGAAATGATCCGCGATAACGTGCGCGATCACGGCGAATTCCAGCTCACCCGTGCCCAGGAAATTCAGCGCCAGCGCCACGGCTATCTTGCGCTGGAGATGACCGGGGCGGAGCGGTTTGATTTCGGGGTGCCGGATGATTTTGTCCGCAGCGTGTCGGCGTTCCGCCGATTGCCATGATTATATTGCGATTATTTGCTTGCGTCGCGGGCATTCCGGGCTTAATTAAAAGGCATCGTAAGAATTAGCCAGACGAAGTTTTGATGCATTACATCCCAGTTAAGCTCCAACCGGTGGGGGTCGCTTGAGTCGCCCCTTTTCTCCGCGTAACAATTCCCCCGTCTCGTTCATCCGGGTCAACGGTAAGATTCGTGCCCGCGAAGTCCGCGTCATCGGGGTGGACAACAAGCAGGTTGGTATCGTCATGCTGAATGACGCGCTGGGTATGGCGCGTCAGCACGGCGTGGATCTCGTGGAGATTTCCCCGAACGCCGAACCGCCCGTCTGCCGCCTCGTGGATTTTGGCAAATACCGCTACGAACTCGCCAAGAAGGAGAAGGACTCCCGCAAGCACCAGCACGCCTCGACGGTGAAGGAGGTCCAGTTGAGCCCGCGCATCGACCCGCACGACCTCGGCATCAAGGTGCAGCACGCGGTGAATTTTCTGTGCGAGGACATGAAGGTGAAGGTCGCCCTCAAGTTTCGCGGCCGGGAGATGCAGCACACCGAATTCGGCTTTGAGGTCATCAAAAAATTTATCGAGCAGATCGCGCCCTTTGGCCACCCCGATTTCCAGCCCAAACTCGTGGGCCGCGCGATCAATCTGATGATCAGTCCGCTCCCCCGCAACAAGCGCGCCAAAAATCCCCGGCATGAAGATGCGGAACTGCACGAGCCCGATGAACCTGATGAGGCGGATGAAGCTGAAGCGCCGCCGGTAAAAATTCAGAAGCATCCGCCCGCCCCGTCCGCGCCGGAAAAAGTGAAAGTTCCTGTCGCCGAACAGCCGGCGACCGGCGGTCTCCAGAATCCGTTCGCCGATCTCGAGATCAAGTGATTGGTTTGCTTGGGACGGTGTGAGGGATTTTTGGTTGTTCTCTTAGCCGCCACCGTGGGCTGCGAGAGGTGCGTTTTCCGTCGCTGCCCAGCTATGGACCAGTTCGGGAAACCGGCAGTCCGCGCAGATCGCGTTCGAATGCTCGCAAAAATCGCGGACAATTTGCATTAACCCCTGTTGCGCCGCCGCGCCGCGAAACCAGCGTTGGTTTGTGGATCCCAGCAAACGCTGCCGCGCCAGTTTCAACACCGAATTATCCTCTGCCGCCGGCCAGGCAAAGAAACGACGCTCCATTTCAAGTTGGAATTTTTCATTGCCGCCTTCTTTTGCGCGGACCCACAGCCAGGGCAAAACGACATTTACCGCCAGATCGGTCGATCGCGCCGCCCCCAGCAGTGGCAGCGGCTTCACCAGGCGCGCCGATTTGAACGTCCAGTGCCATGACCAATACTCGTCGTATTCAACCTGAAAAATTTTATGGAATGAGTCCACCAGTGCGCCGGAATGGGTGGCCGGGTTCTCTTGGGGGTCGGCCGGCTGGATCGCGGGGATTTTTGCCGCGCTCCAGGCCTCGATGTTTGAAACCAGGTTTTCCGCCGCCAGCCAGTGCGCGGCCAGCGCCAGCCGCCGCTGCGGGTGATTGGCTGGGCGTAGGCCGTGGAACTTCCAGATTTCACGTGGCAAGATGCAGCTTTCAAATTCATCGCGGTCGCGCCACCAGAGATCCCAGGCGCGGCGCAGAAACGAGTCGGAACCTTTATCGGGGCGGGGCAGATCCGCTGGCAAAAGCCCGCTGACACCAAGCAGGCGCGTCTGTATTTCAAACGTGGTATCCACGCCGCGCATCCAGCGGGATTTGGTTTCGGCGAGGGTATGCATCGGCCAGATGTTGTTTTTGTAGCCGATCCCGCGGAATAAATTTTCCCAGAGCGCCTGTTCCCAGCCTGACTGTTTGGCGCGGGCGAGCAGCGCGGCCGCCTTGTTTTGAAAGCGTACTTTCGCGGCGGCGTGAAGAATTTCCTCGAGTTGCGGTGCGGGCAGTTCGCGCAGCGGCGAAGCGCACTGGCCGCGGAGGGCTGCGGGCAGGCTGGCTTCATTTTCGAGCGCCAACGCAAGTTTGGCGAGCGGTGCATCGAGGACATTTTGTAGCGGCAGGGTGACTGGCGGGATGATGGCTCGGGATTTGGGGTTTTGGCCTTCGGTCCAGACGACGTGGAGGATGACGTTGTGGAAGGCGGGATTCCGGTCGTGACCATGCGCGTGCCAGTTGGGGGGTATCAGGTCGATTTCTACGTCGCCGGAAACGGGCTTTTCCTCGCCCCATTGTAAAACTGCCCCGCGAAAATCCGGACCGCCTTCCGTGCTGATAAAGCCGGGATGCAGGACGCGGAGGTTTTTCCCATCCGCAGTTTTGAGCTGATCTCGTTTCAGGCGCTGATGCTGCCAGATGGCCTGGAGCAGTTTTTCCGGCGGCGCAGCCTGGCCGTCGCGCAGCTCGTTGACCGCGCGGCATTGCCGCCGCCAGGTGGCGTAGAAGTTTTCAGCGCGGGGGGTCACGCCGCATTTATTTGCCCAACGGGCGGTAATGTCAAGCCGTGTTGACTGGCAAGAGCGCTGGCCGGTGGCGGCCATGACGTCGGTTCTTGGTTTCACGCCGGATATCTTTGGGCGCAACTCCGGCGGTTTTCGCCTGTTTAATGATGGCGGCTTGAAATTTTTAATCGCCGCAGCGGGATTTTTCCGGCTACACTGGCGCAGATTTTTTACGGATGCCGAGTCGATGATCCAAGTATCGAACATGACCAAATGCTACGCGGGCCGCACGGCGGTGGACGATATTTCGTTCACGGTTGCGCCCGGCGAGATCGTGGGCCTGCTCGGCCCGAACGGCGCGGGCAAAAGCACGACGATGCGCGTGTTGTCGGGCTTCATGCCGGCGACGAGCGGCACGGTGCGCGTGGCCGGGCTGGATGTTTTTCATGATTCTGATGCGGTGCGCCGGCGGATTGGCTATATGCCGGAAAATAATCCGCTTTATCCCGAAATGCGCGTCCGCGAATACCTGAAATATCGCGCGCGGCTGAAGGGCCTTGGCTGGACAAACTCGCGCGCGCGTGTGACGACGGTGATGGAGCAGTGCGGTTTGACCGATGTGGGCCGCCGCGTCATCGGGCAGCTTTCCAAAGGCTATAAGCAGCGGGTGGGTCTCGCGGATGCCCTGGTGCACGAGCCGGAGTTGATTATTTTGGACGAGCCGACCATCGGCCTTGACCCGCATCAGATCCGTTCCGTCCGGCAATTGATTAAGGGGCTGGCTGGCCGGCACACGGTCTTGATTTCTACGCATATTCTGCCGGAGGCGGAAATGATGTGCAACCGGATGCTGATTATGTTCGACGGGCGCGTGCTGGCGTCGGACACGCCGGAGAATTTGCAGCGCCGGATGGCCGGCGGCAGCCAGGTCATTGCGGAGATTGCCGCGCCCGAAAATCTGCTGCGCGCGGCGTGGGAGCAGTGGCCGGATGTGGCGCGGTTTGATGTGGTGCCGGGTGAGGGCGATTTTTTTCGCTGCGCGCTGACGCCGTCCGACGGTCGGGATTTGCGGCCGGCCATCTTCAATCTGGCGCGCGAGCGCGGCTGGGTTTTGCGCGAGTTGACCCGCAGCCGGCATTCGCTGGAGGACATTTATCTGCAGGTGACCAAACCGGACCAGGAGGAGGCTGAATGAATATTTTCTGGACGCTGCTGCGCCGGGAATTGTCGGCGTTTTTCCTTTCGTTGACGGGCTACGTCATTATCGCGGCGGTGACGTTGCTGACGGGCTTGAGTTTTGTGGTGTTGGTGCAGAATCTCGGCTCCGACCCGTCACCGATGCCCGTGACGGAAATGTTCTACCAGACGTATTTTTTCTGGCTGATCGTGCTGCTGGCGGCGCCCGTGATCACCATGCGGCTGTTTGCGCTGGAAAAGGCCGCCGGCACTTTTGAAACGCTGATGACGACCCAGGTGGGCGACGCGCAGGTGGTGGCGGCAAAATTCACGGCGTCGCTGGTTTTTTATTTGATCACGTGGCTGCCGCTGCTGGCGTGCCTGTTCATCGTGCGGCATTTCACCAACCAAAGCGGGCTGGATGCGGGAACCGTGGGCGGTATGTTCCTGGGAATTTTCCTGACGGGCGGGCTCTTTTTATCGCTCGGCTGTTTTGCCTCGTCGTTGACGCGCAGCCAGATGTCGGCGGCAACGATCAGCTTCGTGCTGGGGGTGAGTTTGTTCGCACTCGGTTTTCTGGCCGAGGCGCTGCCGGCGGCGCCGCAATGGTCGTCGCAGGTGATCGCCTATTTTGGGCTTTTCAAGCAGATGCACGATTTCGCCCGCGGCGTGGTGGACACGCGCACCGTGATTTTTTATGTGAGCGCGACCTTCTTGTTTTTGTTCCTGACCCTGCGCGTGGTGGAAAGCCGCCGGTGGAAATGACATGAGCCACGACCCCAAATCCCGCCCCAGCTTCTCGCCCGGTTATCGCTGGCGGATCGCCTTGGATGCGGCGCTGCGCACGGTGCTGGTGTTGGCCGTGGTGCTGATGCTGAATTATCTCGGCGCAAAGTTTTTCCACCGGTTTTATTTGAGTTCGCAGACGAACGTGAATTTGTCCTCGCGCACGCTTGCGGTGCTGCATTCGCTTACCAACCGCGTGACCGTGACTCTGTATTACGACCGGAAGGCGGATTTTTATTCGGACATCAAGGCGCTGCTGGACGAATACCGCGCGGCCAACAACAACCTTTCCATCCGCACGGTGGACTATGTTCGCGATGCCGGCGAGGCGGAGAAGGTGAAGGAGCAATACAACCTGCCCGGTTCGCCGGACAGCCCGAACGCGCCGCCGGGCAAGGACCTGATTATTTTTGACAACGGCAAACGCAGCCTCGTCGTCCCCGGCGACGCGATTGCGCAATACCAGCTGGAAAAGGTCGCGCCGGGAAATCCGGGGCAGAAGGAGTTGGAATTCCGGCGGAAACCGGTTGCCTTCAACGGGGAGGTTATGTTCACGTCCAAGCTGATTGCGCTGGCAAATGCCCAGCCGCTGATGGCGTGCTTTCTGCAGGGTCACGGCGAATCATCGCTGGCCGACAAGGATAACTACGGCTTTGCTAAATTCGGACTGGCGCTCGCGCAGAATTATATCGCGGTGCAAAACCTGGAGCTGACCGGCGATAATCCGGTGCCGATGGACTGTAATCTGCTCATCATCGCCGCGCCCACCGCGCCTTTGTCCGATCCGGAACTGAAAAAAATAGAAAAATATCTGGCCGAGGGCGGGCGGCTGCTCGCGCTTTTCAATTACGCCTCGGTCAATCGCCCGACCGGGCTTGAGCCAATCCTCCAACACTGGGGCGTCAATGTGTTTTCCGATTTCATCAAGGACCGGAACAACGCCACCGATGATTTGGTCGTCCGGAAATTCAGCTCCCATCCCGCGGTCAATCCGCTCACCCAGCTGGCCTTGCAGATGATCCGGCCGCGCGGTGTCGCCAGGGTGGACTTGTCGCATGCGCCCGCCAATGCGCCGCAGGTGGATGAAATTGCGTTCTCCAGTGACAACTCGGTGTTGGTTAGCGAGCCCGCCGCGTCGCCGCGCAGTTACCCGCTGATGGTCGCGGTGGAGCAGAAGCCTGTTGCCGGGGTGGTCAATCTGCGCGGCAATACGCGCATGATTGTTGTGGGTGATTCGCTTTTTCTCGGCAACCGCTTCATCGAAGCCGGCGGGAATCGCGACTTCGTCAGCTATGCCGCCAACTGGTTGCTCGACCGGCAGCAACTCGTTGCCGGCATCGGCCCGCGTCCCGTCACCGAATTCCGCCTGCTGCTCACCAACCAGCAGCAGCGGCAGCTCCGCTGGCTGTTGCTTGGCGCCCTGCCCGGCGCGGTGCTGGTTTTTGGCTGGTTCGTTTGGTTTGCCCGTCGAAAATGAAAACCAAGACCACCGCCATCTGGTTCGTCCTCGCCGCTGCGCTGGCCGCGTTCATCTGGATTTTCGACCACCATTTCCAGCCGGCTGCGCCGGTGGTTTCCACCCTGCTCCCGGGCTTGCGCCCGGCTGAGGTGACGGGTATCCAGGTTATTCCTGTCGGCACGCGGGAAATCGGCGCCGGCCGTACCAACGGTGTTTGGCAGTTGCAGAGGCCCGTGGTATATCCCGCGCAGGCTGCCGGAATCGAAACCTTGCTTGCGGTTCTGGAAAAACTGATGCCCGCCCTGCCTCCTCTCACCGCCGGCGAATTGCGCGGTCACAAGAACGTCGATGCCGAATTTGGTTTTGAAAACAAGCAGTTCTCCATCGCCGTCGAGGCGGGCGATCAGCGCTGGCAGTTGCTCATCGGCAACCGGACCGCGCCTGGCGACCAGGTTTTTGTGCGCGTCGTCGGTGTGGACGACGTGTTTGTCACCGACGCCGCCTGGCTCCAGTTTCTGCCGCGTACTGCCAATGACTGGCGCGACACCTCCTTGGTGGACGTGGCGGGCGCATGCGATTGGATCGTTATCACCAACGGCGCGAAGGTCATCGAACTCCGCTGCAATCCGACCAACCATCTCTGGAACATGACGCGGCCGTTGCAGGCTCGTGCCGATGGTTCGCGCATCGCCGCCGCCCTGCAACAGCTCCGTTCTGCCCGCGTGACACAGTTCGTCAATGATGATCCCAAGGATCCGGCCGCATTCGGCCTGCAACCCGCCGACCTCGACTTGTGGCTCGGCAGCGGAACGAATTATATGGCCGCCGTTCACGCCGGGAAGAGTCCGGCGGACAATCCGGCGCAGCTTTATGTGCGGCGGGAAGGCTGGAATTCCATCGTGGCCGTGGCTAAAGACGCCCTGGCTCCCTGGCGCGGCGCGGTGAATGATTTCCGCGACGCGCATCTGCTTGCGCCGGTCGATCCGGTGGCGGAAATTGAGGTGGGCGGCGAAAATAGCTTCACGCTGCAGCGGCACGGCGCCAAGGACTGGGCGCTGGCGGGCGAGAAATTTCCCATCGACGCGGAAAACGTGCAGACATTCCTCAAGCTGCTGGGCGACCTTCGGGCGTCGGAGTTCAAGAAAGATCGCAATACGGCTGCGGATTTGCAGGACTTTGGCCTGGTGGCTCCCGCGCGGCAGATTTCGTTGCGCGCTGTCGCCGGCGCCACCAACAGCGTTCTCGCCCAGTTGCTCTTTGGTGTGACCACCAACGGCATATTTGTTAAGCGGGCGGACGAGTATTTTGTTTATGCGCTGGCCGAGACGAATTTCAACCGGCTGCCGGAGAACGGTTGGGAATTCCGCGAGCGGCGCGTGTGGAGTTTCAGCACGAACGATGTGGTGCAATTGACCATCCGCCAGGATGGCAAGATCCGGCAGATTGTCCGCGACCAGGTCGGCAAATGGTCGCTCGCGCCCGGCTCCCAGGGCGTCCTGGATGGTCGCTGGCTGGATCAGATTATCGGTCAATTCGGTGAAATGAGTGCCGTCGGCTGGGTCGCCCGGAATTTCACCTCGCCGGAAAAACTCGGGTTTACCGCGGCGGGCCTCCAGATTGCCATTGAGTTGAAGGATGGCCGGAAATTATCCGTGGATTTCGGGCCGGAAGTCAGATCCGAGGCCGGTTTGGCCGCCGTTACCTTGGAAGGCGAGCGCTGGGCTTTTGTTTGCCCCTCCTTGCTTTACCAGTTTGCCCGGCTGTATCTCGCTATTCCACCGAACACCCCGTGACGTGATATGCCCGGATTCTGGCGCAAATGCCGTGTCACCCTTCGTTGGTTCCGCTTCGCGGTTTGGGCCGTCTTGCTTGCGACGCTATGTGTGTTCGCCTGGTTCAACCTCGTTGGCCTGCCTGGCTTCCTCAAAACCCGGCTGGTCACCGCGTTGCACGAGCGCGGTGTGAGGCTGGAATTTTCCCGGATGCGTCTGCGTCTCGTCCACGGTTTTGTTTGCGACAACGTTCGTCTCGGCGCGGTCGATTCTCCGGACCGCCCGGTGTTTTCGTCCCGCGAGATCCAGCTGCGGCTGAACCTTCCCGCGCTCTTGCACCGGCGCCTGCAGGTGGATGGCTTGGTGGTGCGCAATGGAAGATTTACCCTGCCGTTCACCTCCGCCAATCCGCTTGCGCTGACCAATCTCCAGACGGAGCTGCGGTTCGCGGCCGACGACACCTGGACGCTCGATCATTTCAGCGCGGATTTTAACGGTGTGCGGCTGCTGCTTTCCGGCGAGGTCGCGCATGCGCCGGAGGTGCGTAACTGGAAATTGTTTTCGGGTCCGGCCTCCGCCGACCATGGCGCGACGGCCGCGTCCTTGGAAAAATTTTCCGACAAGTTGTCCGCCATCCGGTTTGACGGTCGGCCTCAGGTGGTCGTCCGGCTGGACGGCGATGCGCGGGATGTTCATTCCTTTACGCTGCGTCTGGGGGCGACCGCCCCGGGCGTGCGGACGCCTTGGTTCGCCGCCCGCAATCTGGAGGCCACCGCGAACCTCACCGCGCCGGTCGACGCGCCGACGAACTCCGATTCAGGGTGGAATTTCTGGACCAACCTGCAGCCGTTCCGGCTCGCTTGGACGGTGCGGGCCGCCGATTTGCAGGCGGAGCAGGTGAACGCCAACACGGTCGCGTGCGAGGGCGTTTGGCGGGCGCCGGAACTGGCCGTGACCAGCCTGTCCGCCCGGCTTGGGCGCGGCAAAATCGATGTCAGCGCGCGGCTGGATGTGGCGACGCGCGAGTTGACTTTCACCAACGACTCCAATTTTGATCTCCACGCCATTGCGTCGCTGCTTCCGGGCCAAAGCCGGGAGCAGCTTGCGAAAATTTCCTGGACGCATCCGCCGGTGCTGCGAGTGGATGGCGCCATGGTTTTGCCCGCTTGGACAAACGCCGCCGGGGATTGGTCCGCCCGGATCGCGCCGCCGGGGCGGCTGCGCGGCGCGCTGGCGTTCACCAATGCGGTCGCGGCCGGTATCCCGGTGGACCGGCTGCAAACGCATTTTGCATATGCCGGCCGAATCTGGCGGCTGGCGGATTTGGAGCTGGCGCAGGGCCGGACGAAATTAAACCTGGCTGGCGAAGCGGATGAGTCCACCAAAAACTTCACCGCTCGCCTCGACGGCGATTTTGATGCGGAAAGCGTGCGGCCATTTTTGACCACCAGCAACGCCGTGCGCGGCTTTGCTCACTTGCGCTTTGGCGCGCCGCTGACGCTGATGCTGGCCGCGGCCGGGAACTTGAATGACCTGGACCGGCTGACGGCAACGGGACACATCGCGTTGACCGACTTTGCGATCCGCCAGCAGACGGTCGAGCGGCTGACGGCGGATTTGAGCTACTCGAATCGCCTGGCGGAATTCTTCCAGCCGCAGCTGGTGCGGGCGGGCGGAACCCAGCGGTTCGCCGCGGAAAAATTGACCTGGGACATCACCGGCCAGAAGCTGATTTTCACCGGCGGCGAGGGCAATGTGGAGCCGACCGTGGTGGCGCGGGCCATCGGGCCGAAGACGGCGCTGGCGATGGAGCCGTATCAATTCCTGGGCATCCCGCAGGCGCGGGTGGCGGGCTGCGTGCCGCTGCGGCACGACGCGGAGGGCGAGCTGGTGGCGGATGATGCGGACCTGCGGTTTGACATTGTGGGCACCACGCCGTTCCGCTGGCGGAAATTCGAGACGCCGGCCATCACCGGGACGATCCATTGGCTGGGCAACGAGCTGATCCTGACCAACGCGGTCTCGGAATGTTACGGCGGCGAGGTGCGCGGCTGGGCGGGCTTTGACCTCCAGACGCCGGGCGACGGGACCGATTTTTATTTTTTCATCACCGGCACCAACGTGGATTTTCACCAGATGGGCCGGGCGTTGTGGTCGCCGACAAACCAGCTGGAGGGTGCATTGTCGGGGACGGTGATGGTAACCAAGGCCAACTCTGAGGACTGGCGGACGTGGAACGGCTACGGCGCGATGCAGCTGCGCGACGGGCTGCTGTGGAACGTGCCGGTATTCGGGCTGGTGTCGCCGGTGTTGAACACGGTGGCGCCGGGGCTGGCGCTGGGCAACAGCCGGGCGAAGGACGCGGCGGGGCGGTTCACCCTGACCAACGGCGTGGTTTACACCAGTTCGCTGGAAATCCACACGGCGACCATGCGGCTGGACTACAACGGCACCGTGGATTTGCAGGAAAATGTGAATTCGCGGGTGACGGCGCATTTGCTGAGCAACGCGCCGGTGCTCGGGTCGGTGATGAGTATGTTGCTGCAGCCCGTGAGCAAGGCCTTCGAATGTGATGTGACCGGCACGCTTAGCGAGCCGAAGATCAAGCCGGTCCATGTCGTCCCGCGCCTCTTTCTCGTCCCTTTGCATCCCCTCCGCAGCGTCGAGGACTTTTTCTAACCCGGTCCGGCTAGTCGTTTCCGGCCGAGTCCGGCCAAAAACGAGCTCTTCTTGCGTAAATCGTTGATTTCCAAAACGAAGGACGGCAAAACTCCCGCCTGAACCGGTTCCGGGGAATGGAATTCCGTTAACGGAAAACGAAAAACCGGTAACGGAATATCACATTCCGGCATCGGAATATGGTTTTCGGTCAACGGAAAATGGAATTCCGGTATCGGGAAATGAAAAACCGTCAACGGAAAATGATTTACCGACATCGAAAAATGACATTCCAGTGACGGAAAATGAAAAGGGGAGAACTGGAAATGGGTTTCCGAACCCGGAAAACCCCAAAAGGGCGTCGTAAAATCTCCGGATGCGACCGGAAAGTGATACGGGGTAAGCATCCCCCGCTTGGCGCAGACCCAAGGCTTTGGCCGGTGCGGCACTCCGCAGCCCCACTGTTCAAAGCATGTACCGCCGGCGTCGTTATTTGATCGGGGCCGGGGCGTTGGTGGCGTCCAGTTCGCTCATTTTCTGCGTCAGGGCGGCGCGGGCTTTGGCCTGTGCCTCCTGTTCGGTCAGCGGCTGGCCGGACGCCGGAGCAGTGATGGAGCCGGGTGCGTGGTTGGTGTCGGCATCATCCGGTATCGGATTGAAGAAGCCGTCGTATTGCTTCGTCTTGTTAAATTTGCTTTTTTCGCGTTTGCGTTCGGCTTCCACCAGCTTGCGTTCGTATTCGGTGTCTTCGGCGGCGGCGGCGGAGATGCCGGGCAGGCGCTGCTCTTCTTTGATGGTATGCTGGGCGGCCAACTCCGGCGTCTTCAGGACGGTGGGCCGCATCAGGACAATGAGTTCCTCGCGGTCTTTCGTGTCGCTGCGCTGTTTGAACAGGTTGCCCAGCAGGGGGATGTCCTGCAAAAAGGGAACGCCGGACTGGGTGTGGCCCTTGTCGGACTTGATGAAGCCGCCGAGCATGATGGTGTCGCGGTCCCGGACGGCGATTTCTGTGTTGAGGGTGCGCTTGATGGTGTTGGGAATGTCACCGACCCCGGAAATGGAGGTGCTGCCGCTGATCTCGTCATATTCCTGCTGGATGTCCATGACGACGAGGCCTTCGGGATTGATGAACGGCGTGACATCCAGCTCCACACCGACGGATAGCTGGGAGTAGGAGGAGCCGCCGTAGCCGCCGCTGTAACCATTGTAGGTACTGGTGACGTAAGGCACGGTTTCACCGACAAAGAACTGCGCGGCCTTGGCCTGCGAGGTCTGGATGCGCGGGCGCTGGATGATGCTGGCATTGTTGTCCGACTCCAGCGCCTGCACGGCCACGTCCCAGGTCTGGCCGATATTGCCGAAATAGTTCAAGCCGTTGCCGCTGCTCAGCCCGTTGGCAAACGATGAATACAAGTTGGTGCCGATGGACGTCGTGCCATTGGTGGCGATGGAAGTCAAAAAGTTTGCAAAGGAGGGGCCGTTGTTAAAACCGCCCCCGCCGATCACCTGGGTGCCGTTGGCACCGGTGAATGATTTAGGATTCTGGGCCGCCGAGACGCCGAGCGTGAATTTGCTGCCGAGCTTCACGTCCATGATGATGGCCTCGACCAGCACCTGCGCGAGCGGCACGTCCAGCTTGGCGATGATGTTGGTGATCACCGCCATGTCCTGCCGCGTGGCGTAGATGAGCAGGGTGCTGCTGCTCTCGTTGGGAATGATCTTCGTCTGGCCGAATAGCTGGATTTGATCCTGGCCGCTGCCGCCGGACGGACCGGACGCCCGGTTGATGATGCTGTTCAACCGCTGTGCAAACGAGCTGCCGCCGGTCGGGGTGCCATTGGGATTGGGTGTTGCTCCGCCGCCCAGGCCGGTGCGGTTGGCATACTGGCCGGCGCCACCGCCGATGCCCCCGCCGATGCCGCCGGACTGGTAACCGGCGCCACCGATGCCGGAACCGACCCCACCCATGCTGCCGCCCATACCGCCCATGCTGCCCATGCGGCTGCCGGCCAGTCCGCTGATCTGGCCGCTGTTCTGGCTGCTGCCGATGCTCACGGTCGCGCCGCCGCCGCCGCCGCCGAGGCTGTTCAAGGCGGAGGCAATGTCGTCCACTTTCGCATAGCGGATCGGAATGACCTCGGAGATGTATTCCGCCGGCACGCTCACGTCGATCTTGTCAATCATCTCCAGCATCCGCTTGATGTTTTCCGCGTAGTCGCGCATGACCAGGATGCCGTTGTCATCAATCGGAAAGAGTCCCCCTTGCAATTTGGCGAACGGCTGGATGAGCGGCGCCATGATGCTGGGTTTGACGTATTTCAACTGGGTGATGTGCGTGATGTAGGAGCCCAGATTCGGCAGGTTCGCGGCGCTGGTGTCGTCCAGCGCGGCGCCGGCGGCATTGGCCTGGTCCACCGGCAGCACTTTTACGAATTTCTCGCCGATGTTGACCACCGCAATGCCGTTGAGCGCCAGCACCGCCTGCAAAGCCTGGATCACCTCGGCCTTGGTCAGTTGCGTTTCGGTCTTCAATGTGATTTTCACGTCCGGCAGGTTGGCGCGCAGCAGCGTCCGGCCGACATATTTGGCGTAAATTTCCAGGGCCTGATTCAAATCCACGCTCGGCCAGTTGATCATGGGTTGCAATTCATTCGCCTGCGGATCGACGGTGGTATTGCCTGAGGTTGCCGGCGAAGCCGCTCCGGGTGTGCCGGGCGCGCCCGCGGCCGTCCCCGGCGAAAACGGCGTGGCTCCGGGAGTGCCCGGCGTGGTCCCCGGCGGCTGATAGCGCGGGAGCGTCCCCTGGATGTTGTTGGTTCCGAGGAAACGCGGCAGTCGCCCGGCGCCGGGCGCGGGCAGGCCGGGCGCGGGTTGCGCCAGAAGTTCGAGGCCGGTGAGGGCCAAAGCCAGTGCGAGAAGGGTCGTTTTCATTTTGCCTTTGCGGTTGCGGTTTTCGCGGCGGTCGCCGGGGTCGGATTTTTCTGGTAGCTCGCCACGAGCCGGATGTTGGCGGAAAGTTTCTGGCGCGGTTGGTCGGGTTGCAGTTCCAGGTCACGGACGCGGATCATCGAGGCGCCGGAGCCGAGCTTGTAGAGGAAATCCACGAGCTGCTCTTCCGTGGCGAGGACATTGATGTTTTGCATCTGCTCGATGAACAGTACGTCGTTGGTGTGCGTGATCTGGCGCGAGGTGTTTTGGATCTGCACGCCGCATTGGGCGGACTGCGTTTGGATGGTGCGCATGAAATTGATGGACTGGTCCTCCAACGCGACGAATTCACCCTCGCTCTCGAATTTTTTAACATCCGCCTTCAGCGCCGGAATCTGCGCCACCATCGCCTGGTCGCGGGTGAGTTCCTTCTGTGCTTTCTCCCGTCGCGCTTGCAGGGTGGTCCAGTCGTTGAAGTGTGGCCAGATGAACACGCCGTTCAACACGATCAACAGGACCACCCCCACGCCGACAACCAGGCGGCGCTCTAGTGGACGCAGTTGGGCAAAGTATTTTTTCATCGCTGTTCCGCCTCCGTGTGCAGCAGTTCCAGGCCGAAATTCCAAAATACCTGGTTGCCTTGCTGGCGGTAGGTGAGTTGGTCGCCGCTACCCGGGTTCGGGTCGAACATTGCCTGGCCGTTCAATTTTGCCTTCCGCAGCGTATCGTAGAAATCGATGATCTTTTGTGTGTCGTCAGGACTCACCTGGCCGTTGAGCGTCAGTTTCCGCCCGTCGGCAAAACTTGAGCGCTGTAGTGAAATCCCCGGCGGCAGTTCCTGCGCCACCAGTTCCCAGCAGTCCAGCGCCGCATATTTCAACTGCGACCGTTCCTGCAAAATCCCGTAGCGTACCTTGAGTTGGATGGCGTTTGTATAGTTATTGCTGATTTTTGCCACGTCGCCTTCGACCTGGCGGGTTTGGTAGCCCAGAAAAGCGGTCGCACAGAAATAAATGACGAGAAAAACCGCATACGCCAGGCCGGCGTAGGCCAGCCCGCGCAGCCATAGCCGGTCGATGAATTGCTGGTGATACCGGGCTGTGAATTCCGCCGGCAACAAATTCAGCTTTGCTGCCGCTGCCGCCCGCTTGGCGGTGCGGCTGGCCAGTTCCGCCGGAGCCGGCGGCGGCATTGTCTGCACCGGTTCGTTGAGGCCCGTGCGCAAAAGATTTTCCCATTCCGCCGCGTTCACCGGGTCGGCGACAAGATGCCATTTCGGCGGCGTTGTCAGCCACCCTTCGAGTTCGCCTGACCACGTGATGTGCGCGAGTTGGTCCTTTAATTCCTTGGCGCGGTCGCCGGCGGGTGGGAGGGCGACAAAGCTTAAATTCCGCAGTCCGCCGCCGCTCCACCAGGCCACGAGCGCGGCGTTCTGCCCGCCCAATGTCAGCGGGAAAAACCATGCGCCGTCGTCCGTTGGCGTCACCGCTTCAATCAGATCGAGCATCGGTGTTTCCAGTCGGTCGGCTAAAAACCCGGCTTTCTCCAGCCGGCCAAGAAACTCCTCTACGACGCTGCGCGCGGCGATGACCACAATCACCGTCTGCAAGCTTTCCGGCGGGGCGCCGCCCTTCTGCTCGCCGGTGTGCGTGTCGAACAAGTGCATCGTCCAGACGATTTGGGTGACGGGCAGCGGGGAAATCTTTTCCAACTGCAGTTCCACCATGGAAAGGGTTTCCTCCGCGTTGCTTGCGGGCAGTTCGACGACGCGGAGAAAGACGCTTTCCGGCGGCAGCCAGGCGATGTTCAGCTTCGGTTGCCAGAGCGACGCCCAGTTTTTGGCGCCAAATTTTGCGGGCACCGTCTCGGAGTGTGGCACGCGTTGTTCGCGGCCCAGCACAAAGCCTCCGCCTTTCGCGTCAAACTGCCAGAGCCGTTTGGCGTCGGGCGCGAGTTGCAGGATATTGCAGGAGTTCCAGCGGGCCATGTGATTTTGGATTTACGAATGACAATGAACGCGCCCGGTTGATTGGGGGCGCGTGAATCGTGAATCGTGAATCATAAATGATTTCATTATAGGAGCGGCAATGAATTAAGCCTTGTCCTCGCCGCCACCCAGGGTGTCTAGGTGTTCTTCCATCTGCGTGACGCGGAGGACTTCTTCGATGGTTGTGACGCCTGCTTTGACCTTGTTCCAGCCGTCGGTGCGGAGCGTTCTCATGCCGTTTTCGATGGCGCGTTGCGCGATGGTCGAGGCGTTCGCCCGGTTCATGACCAGCGGGCGCAGCGCCTCGGTGACGATAAGCAGTTCGTAGATGCCTTTGCGGCCCTGATAGCCCTGCTGGCGGCAATTTTCGCACCCGGCTCCGCGCCAGATTTTCGCCGTTTCGATGTCCGCCTCCGGAAAGCCGATTTTTCGGAGGTAGTCGTGATCCACTTTCTGCTCCGTCTTGCAGTGCGGGCAAATCGTGCGGATGAGCCGCTGCGCCATCACCGCCTCCACCGATGACGCGATGAGGAACGGCTCGATGCCCATGTCGGTCAACCGTGTGAACGCGCTCGGCGCGTCGTTGGTGTGCAGCGTGGAAAAAACCAGGTGGCCGGTCAGCGACGCGCGGATGGCGATGTCCGCTGTCTCCTGGTCGCGGATTTCGCCGACCATCACCACGTTTGGGTCTTGGCGCAAGATATGGCGCAACCCCATCGCGAAGGTCAGGCCGATTTCCGGCCGCACGGCGATTTGATTGATGCCCTTGAGTTCGTATTCGACCGGTTCCTCGACGGTGATGATGCGCTTGTGCACCGAGTTGATCGCGCTCAAAAATGCGTAGAGCGATGTGGATTTTCCGGAGCCGGTCGGGCCGGTGACAAGAAAAATGCCGTGCGGCTTGACGATGATGTCGCGGATGGCGTCTTCTTCCAGCTTGGAAAAACCCAGCTTGTCCAGCGACAGGAAAATTTTTCCGCGCGTCAGCAGGCGGAGGGAAACGCTTTCGCCGTAAACCGTCGGCACGGTGGAGACGCGGATGTCGATTTCCTCGCCCTTGATGCGGACGTTGATGCGGCCGTCCTGCGGCAGGCGTTTTTCGGAAATATTCATGCCGCTCATCACCTTGATGCGCGAGATGATCGCCGCTTGGAACCGTTTCAGCTGCGGCGGCAGTGGAATCTGGTGGAGAATGCCGTCAATGCGGTTGCGGATGCGCAGTTCGTCCTCCTGCGGCTCGAAATGAATGTCCGTGGCGCGGTCCTTGAATGCCTCCCAGATGATCTGATTGACGAACTTGATGACGCTCGCTTCCTGGTCGCCTTCGGTGATTTCCTTGTCGTAGGCGAGTTCGAGTTCCATGGGTTCGCCTTCACCCATTTCGTCGAGCGTTTCGGCGCCGACGCCATAGTATTTTTTCAGCGCCTTCTCGATCTCGCCGCGGGGTGCGAGTGCGAACGTCACCGGCATTTTTGCGTCGAAGCGGATGGCATTCATCATCGCTGCGTCAAACGGGTCGCTGGCGGCGATCTGTAAAACACCGTTGTTCACGGCGATGGGAATGACGAAATATTGGAACGCGATCTTGGTGGAGATCTTGTTCCGGGCCTCGCTGTCCACGGTGAGCTTGGCGAGTTCTAAATATGGCCAGCCGAGTGCCGCCGCGAGCCGCTGCGTGAAGACATCCTCCGCCACTCCGCGTTCCCGTGCCACAAATGTCAGGAGTGGCTCGGCGGAACCGGCGTCCGTCGCGGCGCGCCACGATTTGCGCCAATCGTCGAACTGCGCCGGTGACGCTTCCGCGACCGTCGCAACCAGGGTTCTGATCGGGCTAAATGCCATTTTGGTTCAAATTGAACAATGCGAGCCGCGAAAAGTTGCAGAAATTCGCAAGTATTACAATCCCAGTTTTGGGGCCCGCTGGCCGGATTTTATGGGTTTGGTGGCTTTAAAATGGGTTTCAATTGCCGGGAATCTATGTAATTCATGTCGCGTGAAACAGTTCGCCACCATCACGGTCATCGGGCGCGACAAGACCGGCGTCATTGCGCGCGTCACCAATTTTCTCTTTGAACAGCGCGCCAACATTGAGGCGTTGGAGGAGCAGGTCACGCGCGGCCATTTCAGCATGACGCTGCAGGCTTCGTGGAAACGCGGTGCTTTGAAAACTTCTTCGCTTCACGCCGGCCTCGACGCGCTGGCCCGCGTGCTCGGTATGGAAATCAAATTGCGCCTGACCGACCCGCGTCGCCGCCAGCGCTTCGCCATCATGGTCACCAAGGAGACGCACTGTTTTGACTCGATATTGGCTGCCAGGTTGCCGGCCGAGCCGGTGCTGGTCATCGGCAACCACCCCGACTTTGCGCCGCGCGCCAAAAAACACCAGCTGCCGTTTGTGCACCTCAACTGGCACGACCGCGCCAGGTCGGAAAACGAGGTGCTGCGACTTTTGGAGGAGCAGGAGATCGATTTTGTTGTGCTGGCTCGGTTCATGAAAATTCTTTCACCCAACTTTGTCTGGCGTCACAAAAACAAGATTATCAACATTCATCCGTCGCTGCTGCCGAGCTTCCCCGGCCCGCAGGCCTACCGGCAGGCCTACGAAAGCGGCGTTAAAATCGCCGGCGTTACCGCGCACTTCGTTTCCATGCGGCTGGATGAGGGTCCGATTATTGCGCAAGGCTCGTTTGCCATCACTCCCGGCATGGGGCTTAAGGAAATAATGGCTCGCGGCCAGAAACTTGAGGCGGATGTGCTGGTGAAGGCGGTAAGGCTTTACCTCGGCAAGCGGCTGGACGTTTATTGGGGCGTCGTGCGGGAAGTTTGATTTCCCGGTCCGAACATATTTTGCAATCGGTTTCTTTTATTTTGGGGGAAGCTGATGATGTTTCCTTCGTTCTGCCACATTTGCCTTGCTTCCGCGAAGCTGTATAATTGGAACAATGAATTTTTTCATTCAACGCGGCGATCTGCGCGATATCTATGACAAGGTTGTGGCGGGCGAACGCATTTCCGAGGCCGATGCGGTGCGGCTGTTTGAATCGAAAGACTTGAATGCCGTCGGCGCCATCGCCGATTTTGCGCGGCAGAAAATAACCGGCACCCGGCGCGCCAGCTACATTGTTAATCGCTATATCAACTACTCGAACTACTGCATTCTCTCCTGCCAGTTCTGCTCCTTCGCCAAAAAGAAGCGTGACGCCGATGGTTTCCAGTATTCGGTGGGGGAGATCGTCGGGAAGGCTCGCGAGGCGCTCAAGCTGGGCATCACCGAATTGCACATTGTCGGCGGACTGCACCCGTCGCTGCCCTTCGGGTATTATTTGGAAATGCTGCAGTCGCTGAAGGAACTCGATGCGCGCCTGCAATTGAAATGTTTCACCGCGATTGAAATATTGCACCTCGCTTGGCTCGCAAAAAAAACCGTCGAGCAGACGCTCATCGAATTGAAGGCAGCCGGTTTGGATTCGCTCACTGGCGGCGGCGCGGAAATCTTCCGCAAGGATGTCCGTGCCACCATCGCCAGGGGCAAGGAATCTGCCGGGGAATATCTCGACGTGCATCGCATCTGGCACAAGCTGGGCGGCCGCAGCACCTGTACGATGTTATACGGCCACGTCGAGAGTCTGGCTGATCGCGTGGATCATCTGCGGCAGCTGCGCGCGTTGCAGGACGAAACCCGCGGGTTCGTGGGCTTCATTCCGCTGGCGTATCATCCGGAAGACAACGACATTCCGGTCACGCATCCGCCAACCGGATTCGATTCGCTGCGCACGATCGCTGTGAGCCGTATCTATCTCGACAATTTTCCGCACATCACCGCGTATTGGGTCGGCCTCGGCATGAAGCTGGCGCAGGTGGCTTTGAGCTACGGCGCGGACGATCTCCATGGCACCATCATTGAGGAACACATTTTCCACATGGCTGGCGCCACCTCGCCGCAACTGCAGACTGAGGCGGACATGGTCAAAGCCATCCGCGAAACCGGCTTTACACCGGTGCAACGCAACACGTTCTACGAGCCGATCAAAATCCTTGCGGACGGCCAACAAGCCGGCCCCTTGGGTGAGAACCCCGCGTACTCAAAAGTGTTGGAGGACAATCTGGCGACGGCGTGAGTCGGGAATATTACGGCCTCCGGTCCCGGAAGAATCACGCCTTGGTTTGTGTCGCGGGGCGCGTTGTGAATCAGCTGAATTCAGGTAAATCATCCCGCCAAAATGCGTTAGCCCGATCCGCTGGATGGACAAATGCCGTATGTCTTTCTGCGGATGGCGGGACGCGTCACCAGACGGCTAGTGTTCGCGAATACCGATCGGTTTGCCGCGGGCCCCTGCGCTCGCAATGGCCGCCGGAATGAGGTTTTTATCGCGCAACCAATATCGGGTCACCCTGACGATTTGGCTTTATGCTGTTTGTGAGAGGTGTAAAATGACGCCGCTGGCGAACCCGTATATTCAAGAATTATGAAAATCGGCATTGTCACAGGCGGCGGCGATTGTCCCGGCTTGAACGCCGTCATTCGCGCTGTTGCTAAAACCGCCGCCTCGCGCGGTTGGGAAACCCTCGGCATCATCGGCGGCTACGACGGCCTGTTGTCGCCCCAGAATTATCGCGTGCTGGATTACAAGGCGCTTGACGGCCTGCTGGTGCGGGGCGGGACAATTCTTGGCACGGCCAATCGCGGCCGGTTTTCCGCCAAAACCGGTCACGGCGAGACGCGCCAGCTCCCCAGGGAACTGTTGGATGAAACCAAACGGGGGATGGAAACGCTGGGCATTTCCGCGCTGGTGTCCGTCGGCGGCGACGGGTCGCTGACCATCGCGCAGCAGATGCACGAGGCGGGTATTCCGATCGTGGGCGTGCCCAAGACCATTGACAACGACTTGGCGGCAACCACGGTCACGTTCGGTTTTGATTCCGCCGTGGCCTGCGCCACCGACGCGCTGGACCGCCTGCACACCACCGCCGAAAGCCATAATCGCGTGATTGTGCTGGAGGTGATGGGGCGGTACGCGGGTTGGATCGCGCTTTACGCCGGCGTCGGCGGCGGCGCGGATGTGATTCTAATCCCGGAAATTCCGTTTCGCTACGAGAGCATTTGTGAAGCCGTTGGGGAGCGCGAAAAGAAGGGCAAGCATTTCACGCTGGTCATTGCGGCGGAAGGCGCGCGGATGGCGGGCGGCGATTTTGTCACCGCCGGCGGCCAGCAGCAAAATCGCGAGGCGCGCCTCGGCGGCATCGGCGCGGTGGTTGCGGCTGAAATTGAAAAGCGCACCGGCAAGGAGACGCGCTCGATGGTGTTGGGGCATTTGCAGCGCGGCGGCAGCCCGACGTTCATGGATCGCGTGCTTTGCACCTTGTTTGGCGCCAAGGCCGTGGAATTGATCACCGAGGGTCGTTTTGGACGAATGGTTGCCCATAATGGAAAATTTGTGGACAGCGTACCACTGGCGGCGGCCACTGGCCAATTGCGCACGGTGCCGCTGGACGAGGGCTTTGTCCGCACGGCCCGTTCGCTGGGCATCAGCATGGGCGACTAGAGCGTTTGAGAAAATAGTGTGGCCGTTCGGCGCGAGGATTTTTGGGATTTGGCGAGGCTTTGGCGAAGGAGCAGGTTCAAGCAACCCTGTGACCGAGCCGAAACGAAGCCAAAACCAAAAAAGACCGCCCTCATTTTGGTTCCAGCCGGGCGGCTCCAGTATTTATGAAAACGCTCAAAATCATTCCGCAGGCTGGTTTTGCCGCGGATAATTTTATAGGCTGTCATAGATTGGAAGCCAAGCCAGAACCAGAATTTCGCATCGGTTCGGTGCATTATCTGAATGCCGCGCCGCTGACGCGTGGTATCGTAAGCGAACTCGTTTTTACCACGCCCGCGAAGCTCGCCGGCATGCTCCGGCGCAATGAATTGGATGCCGCGCTCGTCAGCCTCACCGAGGTCTTGCTCAACGATCGTTATGATCTCCTCGAGGACATCGCCATCGCGTCGTTTGGCGAAGTTTATAGCGTGCTGCTGGCGCACCGGCAACCGCTGGCCGGGGCCAAGGAGATTTTTTGTGACCCCGCCTCGCTCACCAGCGTGAACCTCCTGAAAGTGCTGCTCGCCGAGCGCGGTTTAAAACCGGAGTTCAAGCCGCTGGAAAATTACGCCGCCGCGCCGGAAAAGGATTTTGTTCTGCTCATCGGCGACCGGGCGATTGAATTTCAGCGTTCGCCGCACTCCCACGAAATACTGGATCTTGGTGCTGCGTGGTCGGAGTTGACGAATCTGCCGTTTGTATATGCGGTCTGGGCGCTGCGGCGCGGGATTCAAAACCAGGCGCTGCGCCGGGAGCTGCGCGCGGCCAAACATTTCGGATTGGAGACGCTGGAGCAGATCATCGAGACGCGCGCGGAGTTTGACGAGGCTTTCCGTCGTGATTACTTCGAATGGCACATCCACTACCACCTCGGCGAGGATGAAAAGCGGGCCATCAAAAGATTCTGCGAATTGCTTCGCAAGCATGACCTCGGCCCGGTGTTCGAGCCGAGGTATGTAAGTTGACGGTTTAAGGAAAACGCCGCCGGCCTGACAAACCCCCTTTGTCAATCCTGCCTAAAACTTCGTCAGCTTTTCCAGTTCCTTAACGCGTTTCTCGATTTCGGCGCGTTTCGTCTTGGTCGTGCAATTCAGGCCGAAACCTTCGCAGCAGAATGACGCGGTGACGCTGCCGTAAACCATCGCGCGGCGGATGTTCCCGTCTATTGAGCCTTTCGCGGCGGCGAGATAGCCCATCAGTCCGCCAATAAATGAATCGCCCGCTCCGGTGGGGTCTTCGACGGTGTGTAGCGGATACGCCGGGCAGATGAAGATGCCTTTCGGCCCGGACAGGATCGAGCCGTGCGAACCCTTTTTGATGATGACATATTGTGGGCCGAGTCGGTGGATCTTTTTCAGCGCCGTGAAAAGGTTGTCTTCCTTCGTCAACTGCTGTGCCTCACTGTCGTTCAGGACAAAGCCGTCCACGCGCTTGAGCAGCTTGAGCAGGTCCGCCAGGGCGATGTTCAGCCACAAATCCATGGTGTCGGCGACCACAAACTTCGGCTTGCGCATCTGGTCGAGGACGCAGTGTTGCAACGCCGGCGCGATGTTGCCGAGCAGGACGAACGGCGTGTGTTGATACGCCGCCGGCAGCTTGGGTGTGAATGTTTCGATCACGCCCAGTTCCGTCGCCAGCGTGCGGCGGTTGTTCATGTTCAACTCATATTCGCCGGACCAGTGGAAGGTTTTTCCGGGCAAAGTCTGCAGGCCCGCGAGGTCGATCTTGTGTCGGCGATAAAGTTCGATGTATTTCTTCGGAAAATCTTCACCGACGCCGCCCACGAGCTTCACCGGCGAGAAAAAACTGGCCGCGACCGCCGCGTGGCTGGCCGAGCCGCCGAGCAGTCGTGGGTTCTCCTTGGCGGGAGTTTTGATGGAATCAAGTGCGGTGGTGCCGACGATGAGTACGCTCATTTAATTGGATGGTATGGTTGGGAGTTGGTGGACGGGGGCATTCAGGCGCCGCCCTTGGCTTTTTGGATCAGTTCGATTTCGTAGCCTTCCGGCGCGTCGATGAAGGCGAACGTTGTTCCGCTGGAGCTCGTCGTCGGGCCGTCGGAGTATTTCAGTCCGTGCGCCGCAAGGTGTTTGCCGAATTCTTCGAGGCTGTCCACCTCGAACGCGAGATGCGTGAGGTCGGGCTGTACCTGCACCGGGCCGCTGCCGGGGAAATATGTGATTTCGATCAATTCTTCGCTGCCGGCCGTTTTTAAAAAAACGAGTTCCGAGCCGCGCGGCGATTTGTGACGCCTGGTTTCCTCCAGGCCGAGGACGGCGCGGTAAAAATTGACCGTGCGCTCCAGATCGTTCACCCGGTAGCGCGTGTGCAATAGTTTCGTGACCTTGCTCATGCGCGAAATTTATCAGGCCGCCGCCCAAAGTCCAACGCCCAAAGTCGGGTCAGGTAGTTAGACTTTGGACTTTAGACTTTGGACTTTAGACTTTAGACTGTGGTTTATGGGTAAACGACGAGAAGCGCGTGAACGCGCAGTGCAATTTCTGTTTCAGCATGACCTGAATCCGCCGGACGACCTTGAACTGGAGCTGGCGACGTTCTGGAATTCCCAGCGCACCGCCGCCATCGAGGAGGAAAAAGGACCGGCCAGCTGGGGTGAAAAGGTCGAGCTGCCGCCGCCAACCGTCGAGGAGGCCGAGACGCGCCTGTTCGCCGAGCCGCTCATCAAGGGCGTGCTCCAGCACCGCGACGTGATTGACGAGATCATCAAGAAACATTGCCGGAACTGGGATTTTCACCGGATCGCCGCCGTCGACCGCAATGTGATGCGGCTGGCCATTTTTGAAATGCTGCACCGCGAGGATATCCCCCCGGTGGTCAGCATCAACGAGGCGGTGGACATCGCCAAGAAGTTTTCCACGGAGGACAGCGGCAAGTTCGTGAACGGCATTCTGGACAAGGTGCGCGGCGAAATCCTTCGGCCGGCGCGCATCGTGAAATGAAATTTGCCGACCTCCATCTGCACACGCAGTTTTCCGACGGGACGTTCACGCCCGAGGAGCTCGTCCTGTACGCGCAGAAAAGTGGACTGGCGTGCATCGCGCTGACCGACCACGACACGGTCGAGGGCTGCGCCCGCGCGGCGTCGGCCTGCGCGGCGGTGAAGATGGAGTTCATCCCCGGCGCGGAGCTGACCGCCGAACACGAGGAGACCGAAGTCCACATCCTCGGCTATTTTCTCGACACGAATAACCAGGTCCTGCTCGAACGGATCGCCCGGTTCCAGTCTGTCCGGCAGAACCGCATCCGCGAAATGGTCGCCGCCCTGAACCAGCTCGGCATCCCGCTCAAGGCCGAGGCGGTTTTTGCGCTGGCGAGCTGCAAGTCGCCCGGCCGGCCGCACGTCGCTCGCGCGCTGGTTAAGGAAAAACTCATCGGGAACCTCGATGAGGCTTTTGAAAAATATCTGAAAAAAGGCCGGCCGGCCTGGGTTCCCAAGACGAAGATGTCCGCGCTCGAAGGGGTTGAGCTGATCCATCAGGCCGGTGGCTTGGCGGTGATGGCGCATCCCGGCCTGAACCGCTCGGATGATATCATTCCCGCGCTCGTCCGGGCTGGGCTGGACGGCATCGAATGTTTTCATACGAAGCACTCCACCGTGATGGCCGAGCGGTATCTGGAGATTGCTGAGAAATACGGCCTGCTGGTCACCGGCGGCAGCGATTGTCACGGCTTCAGCAAAAATCGGCCGCTCATCGGCACGGTGAAGCTGCCTTACGACCACGTCAAAAAACTTTACGCCGCCAAAAGATCCGCCGACGGGAAGCGTGCCGCCCCGAAATAGCTCCTTTCTTTCCAACATGGGCCTTTTTTCCAAATTCAAAGCCGGCCTTGCCCGGACGCACGCCAAACTCACGCACGAAATCAAGCGCATCGTTTCGCGCTCGCCGAGGCTCACCGCTGAATCGCTCGATGAAATCGAGCAGGCCCTCATCGCCGCTGACCTCGGCGTGGCCATGACTTCGCAAATCGTGGCGGCGGTGAAGCAAGCCTACGAATCGCAGGGCACCGCCGGGCTCGACTATCTCGCCATCGCGCGCGCAGAAATTGAGCAGAGCCTTTCCGCCAACCATCCAAAGCTCCGCGAAATGCCCGGCAGCACCTGCGTCGTTTCCATCGTCGGGGTGAACGGCACGGGCAAGACCACGACGAGCGCTAAGCTCGCGCATTATTTTCAGGCGCACAAGAAATCCGTGCTGCTCGCCGCGTGCGACACGTTTCGCGCGGCGGCGATTGAACAGATCAAACTATGGGGCGTGCGCCTCCAGGTCGAGGTCATCGCCAGTGGCTATGGCGCGGACGCGGCGTCCGTGGCGCACGACGCCGTCACTGCCGCGGTGGCGCGCAAGACGGACTACCTGTTCATTGACACGGCCGGCCGCCTGCATACCAAGCACAATTTGATGCAAGAACTTCAGAAGCTGCACCGCGTGATCGGTAAGCAGCTGGCGGGTGCGCCGCACGAGGTTTTGCTGGTGCTGGACGCGACGACTGGCATGAACGCGCTGAATCAGGCCCGCGAATTTAATAAAGCCGTGCCCCTCACCGGGCTCATCGTGACCAAGCTGGACGGCACGAGTAAGGGCGGCATGGTGGTGGCAATCCAGAAGGAACTCGGCCTGCCCATCAAATTCATCGGCCTCGGTGAACAGCCGGACGATTTGCAACCCTTTGACGCAAAGCAATTCGCGCAGGCGCTGTTTGGCGAATAATTTCTGTCTACGCCATGGTGCGCCGCGTTCTTTATCGCATCCGGCCGCTTTGGCCGCAGGTCTTCCTGGTCGGCGTGGCGTTGGCCGGCAACGTGGCCGCGCCGGAAATCCCGTCCGTCCGCGAGCCGGTGCCGATGAAACCTTGCGCCGGCAGCCGCGTGGCCGGCGTGGATGTCACGACGCTTGCGGGCAAGGTGATGTGCGGATACCAAGGCTGGTTCGCGGCGCCGGGGGATGGGTCGGGCGGTGACTGGATTCATTACGGTGAAAATCGCCGCCTGTTTGCGCCGGGTCATTGTGTGTTCGACTTGTGGCCGGATGTGAGCGAGCTGGGCGCGGATGAAAAATTTGCCACGGCTTTCCAAAATCCGGATGGTGGCCCGGCGTATGTTTTCAGTTCATGTGTTTCCCGGACGGTGCGGCGGCATTTCGAGTGGATGCGGGACTACGGAATCGACGGGGTTTTTCTTCAGCGTTTCGGTGCGGACTTGAAATCCGCTGCCGGGTTGAAACGCAACAACCTCGTCGCCGCCAATGTGCAGGGGGGCGCCAATCAATGTGGCCGCACCTGGGCGATGATGTATGACTTGTCGGGCTTGCCGCCGGGCGAAATCCAGAAGTTTGTGGCCGACGACTGGAAGCGGCTGGTTAACCGGATGCATATCACTCGTGACCCGGCATATCTGCATCATCATGGCCGGCCGGTCGTGGCGGTCTGGGGCATCGGCTTCAACGACGGCCGGAAATATTCACTCGCCGAATGTGAGGCGCTCATTCGGTTCTTGAAATCCAATCCGGAATCCGGCGGCAACACGGTCATGGTCGGCGTGCCCGCATGGTGGCGCACCCTGAATCATGATGCTGTGCCTGACCCGAAGCTGCTGGAAATCATTCGCCTCGCGGACATTGTCAGTCCGTGGAACGTCGGGCGTTGCCGCAATCCGGTCGAGGCGGGGATTCAGGCGACCAACCGGATTCAGCCGGACCTCGCGTGGTGCCAGGCGAACGGCAAAGAATACTTGCCGGTGATTTTCCCCGGCTTCAGTTGGCATAATTTGATGCAGACGCGAGGCCTGGACCGTCCGCTGAATGAAATTCCGCGTCGCCAGGGAGCTTTTCTCTGGGCTCAGGCGGTTGCCGACCGGCGTGCGGGTGCGGCGATGTTTTATGTCGCCATGTTCGATGAGCTCAACGAGGGAACCGCCATTTTAAAATGCACGGATAGGCCGCCGGCTGGCGCAAGCCCGTTTGTGACGATGGAAGGACTGCCCACTGACCATTATCTCTGGCTTACCGGACAAATCGGAAAAATGTTGCGGCATGAGATCCCGGCAATGGATACCCTTCCGCATCGCTGACCGAATCGCATGAGCCGTTCAATACCAAACCGCGATGAGTCATTTTTGCGCAAAGCCTTGCTCCAGGCGCAAAAAGGGTTTGGCGCAACCTCGCCCAATCCGCTGGTCGGTGCGGTGCTGGTGAAGGGCGGCAAAATCATCGGTTGCGGCTGGCATCGGCGCGCGGGGTTGCCGCATGCGGAAATCGAGGCCCTGCACAACGCCCGGCAGCGCGGCTGGTCTGCGAAAGGGGCGACCCTTTACGTCACGCTCGAACCGTGCTGCACGCATGGCCGCACGCCACCTTGCACGATGGCCATCGTCACCGCCGGCCTCCGACGGGTCGTCATTGGTGCGGTTGACCCCAATCCTCAGCACGGGGGTAGGGGTTTCAAGATTTTGCAGAATGCGGGGATTGAAGTGGTTGCCGGCATATTAGGCGACGAATGTGCGGCGTTGAACGAGGCGTTCAATCACTGGATTGTCCGCCGCACGCCGTTTGTCACCGTGAAAGCCGCCATGACGCTGGACGGGAAAATTGCCACGGCCGGCGGTGAATCCAAATGGATCACCGGGGAAAAGGCCCGCGCGTATGGCATGAAGTTGCGCCAGGGCAGCGATGCCATTCTCGTCGGCGTGAACACGGTGCTCGCGGACGATCCGTCGTTGTCTGTCAGGCCTTCCGGGGGCAAGCCATCGTCAGCCTGCGCGGCTGAACCGGCCAGGCTGCGCCGCATTGTGCTGGATTCGCTGGCGCGCACCCCGGTGACGGCCAGGGTGGTCAGCGACGGGTTGGCTCGGCTGACCACCATTGTGGTCAGCCGGTTCGCGCCGGCAAACCGGGTGGCTGCGCTGGCCGATAAAGTGAACCTCATCGTCGCGCCTTTGGCTGGCTCAAACCGCAAAAACCATAATTCAAAACTGGATTTGGCTTGGCTGCTGGAAAAACTCGGCGCGGAAAACGTGACCAGCCTGTTGGTGGAGGGCGGTGGCGAGGTGAACGCATCCTTTCTGCTCGGCGGCCACGCGCAGCGCGTGGCGTTCTTTTACGCGCCGAAAATCTTGGGCGGCCGGTCAGCGCGGAAGGCCGTCGCGGGCGATGGCGCCGAAAGTCTGGGCCGGGCGATTCAGCTTCGTGAAGTCGCATGGCGGAAACTGGGTGGCGATTTGTTGCTGACCGCCCTGGCCGGCCGGCCGGACTCCGGGGCGGCGCGTTTCGGTCCTGGAGCATTGACAGGAAAGATGTAGCGATGGGCAGTGTGGATTTTTGGTTTTTTGGCGAGGCTTTCGGGAAGGCGCAGGTTTGAAAACCCTGTCACTGAGCGGAAACAAAACCTAAAACCAAAAAGACCGCTGTCCGTTAGGGACCTCAGCGCATCGCTACATATTTGATGGATATGCTCTAAGCCCGGTGGTCCGGAGTAAACGCGGCTCGACTGGACCTTGTCCCGCCCTTAAAATATTTTCATGTTCACAGGCATTGTTGAAGAAGCGGGCGTTATTGAACGCATCAAACCGGCGGCGAAATCCATTGAAATGACCGTGCGTGCCGGCCATTGCGGTCGTGGCGTGAAAGTGGGTGACAGCGTGGCCGTCAACGGCTGTTGCCTGACCGCGGTGAAAATCACCCCGCGCGGAAAGTTCAAGCTGATTCAATTCGATCTGCTTCAGGAGAGTTGGGCGCGGACGAATTTCCAGTTCGGCCAGGCTGGGTCGCTCGTGAATCTGGAACGTTCCCTGCGCGCGAATGGCGAGCTGGGTGGCCATTTCGTCACCGGCCATGTGGATGGCCTTGGCCGGATCGTCCGCTGGGAACGCGCGGGCAAGGATCATTTGCTCGATATTGCTGCGCCCCCGGACGTGATGCGGTATCTGGTGTTCAAGGGGTCCATTGCCGTGGACGGCATCAGCTTGACGGTCGCAGGCGTGGGCAAAAAAACTTTCCGCATCTGGATCATTCCGCATACGTTCGAAGTGACGGCCTTGCGCGAAAGGAAGGTCGGCGATGCCGTGAACCTCGAGGCGGATCTGCTCGGCAAATATGTGGAAAAATTCCTCGGCGCCAGGAAAAAATGAAGCTGGGCATTTTCCGCGCTTGTAAAATGCCCGTGGCCTTACGAGAATCGTTCTTGGTTCAAACCACCTGAAGTCATGGGTATCATAAAGGACTCCGTCCGCCTGTTGGCGGGCTCGTCGGCGCACTATTCCGTGCGGCTGGCGGCCTCGGCCGGAGAACTGCAGGCTGCGCAGGCTTTGCGGTTTCAGGTGTTCAATCTCGAACTCAATGAAGGACTGCCTCAATCCCATGCGACCGGTCTGGATGCGGACGCGTTCGACCCGGTCTGTGATCATCTGCTCGTGGAACATCTGCCCACCCGGCAGATCGTCGGCACCTATCGGTTGCAAACCGGCCTGGCCGCGCAAAACCACCTCGGCTATTACAGCGAGCAGGAGTTTGATTTCACGCCGTTCGAGCCGTTTCGGAAACAAATTGTTGAGCTGGGTCGGGCCTGCGTGGAAAAACAGCACCGCAATCTCGTCGTGCTGGGCCTGCTTTGGAAAGGCATTGCCGATTATGCCACGGAGCGGGGGGGGCGTTATCTGCTGGGCTGCAGCTCGCTGACCTCCCAGGATCCGGCCGAGGGCGCGGCGGCTTATGAGGAGCTTTCGCGCAAATATCTGCCGGCGCCTGCCTGGCGGACCATTCCTTTGCCTGCCTACACGTGTCCGCTGGAACGGAAATCTGCCGCCGCCATCCCCAAACTTTTGCGCGCCTATCTGACTGTCGGCGCAAAAATCTGCGGTCCCCCGGCCATGGACCGGCAATTCAAGACCATTGATTTTCTCACGTTGATGGACCTGGAGACCATGTCCGCGAAGACCCGCGAGCGCTACTTTAGTTGAACCGACTTGCCTCATGACGCTGCGCGCCGCCGGAAGACTTTGCTGGTTCGCTTGGGAGGTGGTGGTGATCATCGCCGACTACTTTTGCACCGCGGCTTTCGCCCCTGAAAAAACCCGCCGTCTGGCCCGCGCTGCGTGGTTGAGCCGCTCCTCCCGCCGGCACCTGAAAATCTTCGGCTACTCCAGCACCGTTTCCGGCGGGATTCCGGCCAGCGGCCTGCTCATCAGCAATCACTTGAGTTACCTCGACATTCTGGCGATTTCCGCGACCACGCCGGCGGTGTTTGTGTCCAAGGCCGACGTGCGTCGATGGCCTTTGTTCGGCTGGTTTGCGGCGATTGCCGGCACGGTTTTCGTTGAGCGCGAACGGCGCACGCACGTTGGCGAGGTGAACCGTGAAATTGAGGTCGCGCTGGCCGCTGGCGCGCTCGTGGTGGTTTTCCCGGAAGGCACCAGTTCCGATGGCCGGGCGGTCTTGCCTTTTCGCACCTCGCTGCTGGAACCGGCGGCGCGTGGCGGACATGATATTTCCGTCGGCTGGATTCATTATGATTTGGAGGATGGCAACGCCGGCGCCGAGGTCTGCTATTGGGGCGACCACGCATTTGTCCCGCATCTGGTGAATCTGATGGGAAAACGCCGGGTGCGGGCGACGCTGCGGTTCGGACAATTTCAACGTGCCACCGGCGACCGCAAGGAGTTGGCGAAGCAATTGCACGCCGCGGTTGTGGCATTGCAGGCGCGCGGCTGAGGCCCGTCACCACTTCACCGGCACGGTCAGCTTTTTCCCGAACTTGTTCGCGTAGTGAAGCTGCTTGTGCTGGGCGCCGTATTCGTGGACGAGCTTCGTGATCTTCACGTCGTAGCAGCAGTACTCTGCGATCTCCGCCAGCCGGCCTTCTTTGAACCAGCGGATCGCTTGCAGGCCTTCCGCCGTTTTTTCCACGCCAAATGTCGCGGTGGCGATGGCGTCGAGTGACAGCCGGTGGCCCAGCGTGTTCTGTAGCTCCACGAGCATGTCGAGGGTCGGCACCTGGCTCAAATCGAGCGCCGTGTAGCCGTGCAGCACTTCGTAGTCGAACCGCAGATTGTTGAAGCCGACGACGAGATCGGCGCGTTGCAATTCGGTGATCAGATCATTGACCTGAGGTTCGCCGTAAATCCGGTATTCGCCGCGCGTCGTGTTGTAGGTCACGCCTATGCTCATCCCCATCTTGGAAATGTTGCCCCAGCCGCCGACTTCCTCGGCGGACTTCTGTGTTTCCAGATCGAAATATACAATGTTCTTTGCCACGGCGCTCAAATTTACGATTTATGATTTGCGGTTTACGAGCTTTTTCATATTGCGGGTCGCCGGAGTGACGAACTTAGGGCTTTAGACTTTGGCTGGCGGAATTATATTTGGCGCATGGCACTCACCCCATCCACCATGCTTCCCCTTGGAACGGCCGCGCCGGATTTTGCCCTGCCGGACACGAATGGAAAAACCGTTTCCCTCGCCGATTTCAGGGATAAGGCCGCGCTCCTGGTGGTTTTTATGTGCAATCATTGCCCCTGCGTCGTCCATCTCCGCGTGGGTCTTGCCCAGCTTGCTCGTGATTATGCGCCGCGCCCCGTCGCCATGGTTGGCATCAATTCCAACGACGCCAAAAATTATCCGGCCGACGCTCCGTCCAGAATGCGGGACGAGGTGAAAACCGCCGGCTACCTCTTCCCGTATCTTTACGATGAAACGCAAGCCGTCGCCAAGGCTTACCGCGCCGCCTGCACCCCGGATTTCTTCCTTTTTGACCGTGGCTGCCGTCTGGTTTATCGCGGCCAGTTTGATGCCAGCCGGCCCGGTAATGGCATCGCGGTCACCGGCGGGGATTTGCGCGCCGCCTTGGACGCCGTCCTGGCGGGAAAGCCGGTCTCCGGATCCCAGGTCGCCAGCATCGGCTGCAACATCAAGTGGCAACCCGGCCATGAGCCGGATTATTTCTGATCACTCCCGGGGCAGCTTCTCCTCGACCATTTCACAAAGCGCGTGGAATAACACCTTTTGCGCTTCCTGGATTCGCGCCGTCACGCTGCCGGGAACTATCAGATCAATCGTCGCCACGCCGGTGGTGAAGCCGCCGTCGCGGCCAAGAATGGCGATGCTCTCGATGCCTTTGCGCTTGGCTTCCTGCAGGGCGCGGAGAATGTTCTTGGATTTGCCGCTCGTGGTCAGGGCGATGAGGACGTCGCCTTTTCCCGCCAGGCCCCAGACCTGCCGCGCGAAGATTTCGTCGGCGTTATAATCGTTGCACACCGCGGTCATGAACTCGCCGTTGGCTGTCAGGGAAATTGCGGGGTACGGCCGGCGGTCGCCCATGAAGCGGCAGAGAAATTCCGTGGCGAGATGCGTGGCGTCCGAGGCGCTGCCGCCGTTGCCGCAGACGAGCAGTTTGTGGCCGCCGGTGAGCGAATGCAAAACCAGCTCCGCCGCGTGCCCCAGCGGTTTCTCCAGCGCGGACAGGCCGCGCAGCGTGAGGATGGAATCTTCAATGGCGCGTTGCAAATGACTCATGCCGACAGCCTAGTTGTTGGCCGTTAAAAGAAAAGGCGAAATCCGCCGCCTTGTGTTTTCAGCGGGATAAATTATTTTCCCCCCATGCCGATTTATGAATTTCATTGTGGAAAGTGCGGGCGCGACAGCGAGATTCTCGTCCGTTCATCCAGCTGGCACGGGACCAAATGCCCGCACTGCGGTTCGACGAAATTGGATAAGAAATTTTCCACTTTTGCCTCGGCGGGTGGCGGCGGCGAATCCTCCCCGGCCTGTGAATCCGGCCGTGGCGGCTGTTGCGGTGGGCACTGCCACGGCCACGGCAGCTGATTTAGCGGATTTAGCGCGGGCAAATTTGCCGCGCGCTGATGTGTGTCAGGTCCGCCACCGTCCAGTCCGCGGACTGTTTGGTTAATTCCTCCAGCTTCGCGCCGCCCGTTGCCACCGCCAGGGTTTTTGCGCCGATGTGTTTGCCGCACCGTACGTCAAACGGGGTGTCGCCGATGACCACGATTTCCTGGGGCTGCAATGTATCTCCCAGCACGCGCCGGGCGCGTTCCAGCGCCGCGACCGCGATGTGGTTGCGGTCTTCATGGTCGTCCGCAAATCCGCCAAACTGGAACATTTCCCACAGGCCGAAGTGGCGCAGCTTGATTTCCGCGCCCAGCTGGATGTTGCCGGTGAGCAGGCCCAGCGCGGGCGGACTGGGCAGCGACTGCAGCGCGTGGATGAATTCCCGGACGCCCCGGCACGCCTCGCCGCTGTTTTGTTCAAGAATGTGGTGCAGCCAGAAAACGTAATGCTCAAAAAACTCCTCGAAATGTTCCGGCGTGGCGGTGATGTCATGAATCCGGAAAAATTCCCGGACCAGGCTCACGTCGGTGCGCCCGGCGAACTTCATTTTTTCAGTGCCGTGATGAAGATTGAACTGCCGGGCAAAAGTCTTGGTGAACGCCGCCGTGCCCGCCCCGCCCGTATGGACGAGCGTTCCATCAATGTCGAATAAAACAAGCCGGATCATGTGCTGCGCGAAAAATACCAGAGTCCCTGACCTGCGCGAGTTATTAAGCCGTTGCCGGGTGACTCGTCATAAGGATCGTCCGCCAGTCTCCTCCCATTTTTTTTGTGCGTACTGTTCTGATGTCGAATTATCCCTATGCCCGTGCCGGGATTGTTCCCGGCGTGCGCCCGCTGCTATCGGCCTGCCATCCGCTCTCCCATAAACCGCCGCCGGCGGATCCGTTTTCTTACCGCCTCACGGCGTTATTTATAATCGAATGACATCCCCCGTTTTGCCCCGGGGATTGAATGATTTACCCGTGGTCGACTACCGCTTTTGGTTGTAGCCCGCCTGTGAATATTTCATCTGATACGCTGCCGTTGCTGCCTCCAGCAGCGCCGCGTCGGGCGCAAACTCCCTCCAGGTCACCGCGGAATGGTTTTCCGCGCTCTTGCGCATGGCAAGTTCCCAGTCGGCCCGCGTTGCCGCGCCCGGCGGCGGTTGCACCGAGCCCTGAATGAGCAGGCCCAGCCGGTTCCGCCGTTGGGCTGCGCCCGCGATTTTTTTGCCGTGCCAAAGCAGGTCAAATTTTTCATGACCCGAAAAACATTGGCCCGGCAGGGTTTTTTTGCAGCAAGGCGCCAGTTCGGTTTCGATTTCCAGGACTGCGAAGGCGCATTGGATCCACGCGTGAACGCGCCGGTAACTTTCTTCCGCTTTCAACCTGTGCCATTCGTGGCCCGGCGGGAACGCGGCGCTGTAGGTCCAGTCCGCCTGGTGGGGTACGATCCCGCCGCCGGTCGGCCGCCGGATGAGTGGGCGCAGGTGCGTGGCGCGTTCCACCTCGGAAAAATTCTGGAAATAGCCGAATGTCGCCGCTGGCTCCGCCCAGCCGTAAAAACGCAGGACCGGCTGGCCGATTCGCAAAACATTTTCCAGCAGCGCCTCGTCCAGCGCCATGTTGAACGCGGCGTCGCACTTGCCGGAGTTGAGGAACAGCCAATTCATTCGGCCACAGATTTACACAGATGCAGCCCGGATGGAAAATTTATCTGCGTGAATCGGCGGAAACTATCGGTTGTCTAAATCTGTGTTTCATCTGTGTAAATCTGTGGCTAAAAACTCTTCACGCCAATCTGCGGGCACAGCTTATGGATTTCGCAGTTGGCGCAGTCCGGTTTG
Source organism: uncultured Verrucomicrobia subdivision 3 bacterium (assembly GCA_903917705.1). Taxonomy (GTDB): domain Bacteria; phylum Verrucomicrobiota; class Verrucomicrobiia; order Limisphaerales; family UBA11358; genus UBA11358. The sequence goes on from CAIXBQ010000102.1 coordinate 45,516, forward strand.
CGCGCGTTGCAGCGCCGGCGGCCATGCCAGATGAGCCAGTGGCTGAACCGCGTCCAGTCGTTTTGCGGCACGAGCGGCATCAGCGCCCGCTCGATTTTCACCGCGTCGGTTCCTTTCGTCAGCCCCTGCCGGTTGGCCAGCCGCGTGACGTGCGTGTCCACGACCACGCCCGCATTGATGCCAAAGGCGTTTCCAAGGACGACGTTCGCCGTCTTGCGTCCGACGCCGGCGAGCGCGTGCAGTTCGTCCATCGTGTGCGGCACCTCGCCGCCGAATCGTCCCATGAGGGCGGCGCAGCAGGCTTTGATGTTCTTTGCTTTGTTGCGGAAAAAACCGGTGGACCGGATGGCTTCCTCAATTTCTGCGGGCGGCGCGTTGGCAAAGTCTTCCGCCGTCCGATATTTTTTAAACAGTTCCGCCGTGACCAGGTTGACGCGCTTGTCCGTGCATTGTGCGGAAAGGATCGTGGCAACGAGCAGTTGCAGCGGACTGGAAAAATTCAGTTCGCAGTGCGCGTTGGGATAAGTCCGCTGGAGCGCGGCGCAGATTTTCAGGGCGCGTTCTTTTTTGGCTGCTGTGCTTTCGCGGGGCATCAAAACAATTTTGTCACATCGCCGGCAAATAAAAAGCCCGGACGCGTGCGTCCGGGCTTTGTGAATTTCGAGGATTTATTTTGCCGCCGGGGCCGGCGGCGCAACCGGAACCGGCGCCGCCGGGGGCATTGCGGCGCGCTGGTCAGCCTCCGTCTTGTCTTTTTTGGCTTTTTCCAGTTTATCCTTCGCGATTTGTTCGCGGACGGACAGCGGCGGCGTGGCATAACATTGTATCGCCGGATATTTCTCCGTCCAGCCGTAGAGCCGGCCCTGGCTGTCGTTGAGAAAAGCCCAGACAAACCAGAGCACAAATGCAAACAAGAGGACTTTCGGCCACGGCGAAGGTTTCTCGGCGTATTCGTCCGCCGCGCCGAAGGTTGCCCCGGGCGGCAACGCTGCCACGCCGGTCAATGCACCGCCGAACGGCACGTTCATTTTCGCCTTGGCGTTCACCGCCCAGCCGTTAGCGTCGAGGATCGGACCGAGGTTGCGCTTGCGCAATTTGAGCCACGCGATGGCCATGGACGGTGCGGAAATCAACAACATGATGCCAAGAATGACCAGCGGCAACTTCCATTGGTCTTCGTTAAATCTACCGAGGAAGGTCAAGAAGCCTGCAAAAGCCGTGGCCAAGGCACCGAAGGCCAAACTGAGCAGGGCGATGACACTCGGGTCAAATGCAGATTTTGCCGGCGCTGCTGGGGCCGCCGCCGGGGCAGCGGGCGCATTGGCCACGGCGGTCAATTGAGCGTTGGACTGGGCATCGGCATCGGCGGCAGCTTTGGCGGCGCGCTCTTCGATCATGCGGACTAGCTTTTTATACGGTGACCAGAACGCCTGACGGATGCTGATTGGATTATCCACGATCTTGGTGATCGTGGCGTCCCAATCGCGGCCCTTGCGGTCGTAGAAAATGCCGTTGCGTCCGACGATGAGATTGTCGGAGTCCCCGCCGGTGAAGGCGGCGACGATGGACAGCTTTTCGCCGCTGCCTTTGCGCCCGCAATCGCAATACGCCAGATAGGTTCCGGCCATGCCCGCCATCGCGGCATGGCGGCCGGCATCATCCACCGAGAGGCAGAGATCGCAGCTGCGTTGATCGAGAAAGAGTGTCCCCGCCTGGAAAATCGCCTTGTCCTTGCGGCCGTAAAAATCCGCGAAATTGACGAAGTTGCGGCAGAGCCTGGCCAGGTCGCGATGGTAATGAATCAGGCGGTGCAGGCCGATGACCGCCACGGAATTGCCTTCCTCGGCCTTGTCTTTGGCGATCAGCGCGGTCAGGGTTTCTTTGGCCTTGGTGGCGAGAATTTCCCGCGCGCGGGCCAGGCCGATCTTTTCAACCGAGCCGCCGGTCTTGCTGGCGTTCCAGGCGTCGAACGCCGCGAGTTTGCCGACGAGCGCATTCCAGTCCGCCTCGGTTAAAACCGTTTTTGCGCCGAGGAGCGGCGCGATCGCGTGGGTTTGCAGCGCGGCAATCGCATTGGCCCACGCCGGATTGATGCCTTGCGTAAGCGGGAGTGGCGTGGTTGCGCCGACTTGTGCGAGCGGCAGGCCGGCGATGTCGGCGTGCTGGTTGGTCAGCTCTTTGGCGCTGATCGCGGCGTATTCCTTCTCGTCGCGGTTCAGGGCATTGACCGCGCGCGGATCAAATGCGGCGAGCCGGCCGCGGGCAAAATAGTCGTCCACCTTGATTTTGACGGCCTTGACGGCGCCGGCGGCGGCTTCGGTGTTCACGCCCAGCGGCAGGATGGCGGCATCACTTTCCGCTTTTTTCCACCAATCGGAATACGCGGCGGCTTCGGCAAAAAACTGGTCCACTTTCGCCTGGTTGACGCCCGGCTTGCCGCTGGCGTCGATGATCGCACTGAGGCAATTGATGATGTCGGCAATGGCGGCTTTGGTGGCGTCGTCGCCGGCGGAATCGGCGGGCAAAATGCCATCGCCGTTGAACGGCTTGGCGGCAAAGGTCTGCGCGGCGGCGGCCGCCTCGTCAATGGTGACTTCGCCATCGTCGGCTTTGCCCAGGACCTGCCGGGCAAAATTGGCGATGAGCTTGCCTTCCGGCGTCGCGTCGTTGATCGCTCCCGGGCGAAGGGTCGGGCTGCCTTTGAGCAGGTCGCCCGGGTTTTTAAACAGGCCGCCGGCCCACTTCACGGCGGCAATCAGCTCCGGTGCGCGGACGCGGCCGTCTTTGTCGGTGTCTATCAGGGCCAGCGTGGTTTTGTCAAACTCCACGCCGGTGGTCGGGCAGGCGAGGGCCACCCAGAGTTTCTGGTCAAGCTGGTCGAGGTTCATCAGGTCGGCGCCCGAATTGAGAACAACTTGGTTGAATCCGCCGGCGCGGAAGAATTTCCAGGAATGATTTGTAGCCATAATTGTGGTTCTGAATTTGAGATAAAAGTTTAACCACGAAGTCGCGGCGACACCAAGAAAACTTTTTTAGACGGATTAGGGCATTGACCGGAAAGAGGTGGCGATGGGCAGCGTGGATATTTGGTTTTGGGCGAGTGGTGCCGATCATCGGCCTTCCGCGAAGGCGCAGGTTTGAAAACCCGGTCACTGGGCGGAAACGAAGCCAAAAACCCAAAAGACCGCTGTCCGTTGGGGACCTCAGCGTATCGCCGCATATTTAATGGATACGCTTTAATTGAGGCTTTGGGCCAGAAAATCCAAAACCCGGCGCTCATATTCCACCCCGGCAAAGGCGTGCATATCCACATGGGCGGCGCCGTCCAGCAGCCAGAGCTGCTTGGGCCCGGCGGCGGCGGCAAACAAAGCTTGGGATTCCGCCATCGTGGTATCGCGGTCGGCGGTGCCGGCGATGAAAAACTTTGGGACGGTGATTTTTCCGGCGTGCTGGATCGGTTTCAAGTCGTCCGGATCGATGCCCAGCCGCGGTTTCAATTGGCACGTCAGCAATGGGGTCGCCAGTTTTCCCAGGACGCCGAACCGCATGGCCAGCCGGTCTTCGGTGGCCTGGTAAATCGTCGGAAACGCGGACTCCAAAATCATCGCGCTGACCGGCAGCGGCGGCTCCGCCAGCAGCGCCGACGCTGCCCCCAGCGAAATGCCGAGGACGGCGATTCTTTCGCCGGGAAACCTTGCGCGGACAAAAGTCACTGCGGCGGTCGCGTCGCGGCTTTCCAGATGACCAAACGTGATGGTCTGGCCGATGCTTTCGCCATGCCCCTGAAAATCAAACAGCAAAACGGCAAAGCCGGCCCGCGCAAGAAATTCGGCGCGGGCCACCAATGACAGCCGGTTCGCGTGAACGCCGTGCATCAGGACGACCACCCCTTTTCCCGGCCGGCCGGCCACCAGCCAGCCGTGCAAAGTCGCCCCGCTGGTGCTGGGAAATTCAACGGGCTGGGCGTGCAACTTCGCCGGTGGCTTGCCAATCGGGTGATTCGCCGGGGCCACCAGGACGCCGCCGACGTTCCAGATGAAGATGCCGCCAAGAATGATGCCCGCAATCAACAGCGCGCCCAAAAGCTTCTGCCGGCGGGTGGGTTTCATACCCCTCCTTCGACACGCGCCTGGGAAGTTTGTTCACCCCTGGAGCGTTTGAAGAAATAGTGTGGCCGTTCGGAGCGGGGATTTTTTGGTTTTGGCGAGGCTTTGGCGAAGGAGCAGGTTCCAGGCAACCCTGTGATTGAGCCGAAACGAAGCCAAAACCAAAAAAGACCGCCCTCCTTTTGGCCCCCGCCGAACGGCTGCAGTATTTATGAAAATGCTCTAAGACTCAAACCAGCTCCGGCTCCGCAATTTCCTTTGGCGGTTGGCCGCAGGGCTGGCCGTCGGCCGATTCGGGATACTCAAAAATCTTTCCTTCGTAATTGCGGATGAGCACCCGGCCGGCGTTCCGGCAGAGGACGTATTCGGGATTGATGGGCACCTTGCCGCCGCCGCCCGGCGCATCGATCACATAAGTCGGCACGGCATAGCCGGTCGTGTGCCCGCGCAGTTGTTCCATGATCTCCAGCCCGCGGCTGACGCTCGCCCGGAGGTGGGCGGAGCCGGCGATCAGGTCGCATTGGTAGAGGTAATACGGCTTGACGCGGCACCTCAGCAGCTTTTGCAGATGCGCCTTCATCACCTCGGCGTCGTCGTTGACGTGTCGGAGCAGAACACTTTGGTTGCCGAGCGGAATGCCGGCGTCCGCCAGCCGGCCCAGCGCATCGCGTACTTCCGTCGTGAGTTCGCGCGGGTGATTCGCGTGGATGCTGATGAACAGCGGATGAAACTGCTTGAGCATCGCGCAGAGTTCCGGCGTGATGCGCTGTGGCAGGAAAACCGGAATGCGGGTGCCGATGCGCAGAAATTCGACGTGCGGGATCGCGCGCAGCCGGCTTAACAGGTTTTCCAGCTTTTCATCGCTCAGCAACAGCGGATCGCCGCCGCTCAACAGCACATCGCGGATTTCCGGGTGCGCGGCGATATAGGCGATCTGCTTGTCGAACTCGGGATGAAAATCGTAGCCGCTGGCGTTGCTCACCAGCCGCGAACGGGTGCAGTAGCGGCAGTAGCTTGCGCACCGGTCGGTCACCAGAAACAAGACCCGGTCGGGATAGCGGTGGACCAGCCCCGGTACCGGCGAATGCGAATCTTCACCGCAGGGGTCGCTCATTTCCCATGCCGCCGTGGTGGTTTCCTCGATGCGCGGAATCATTTGCCGGCGAATCGGGCAGTTTTCATCCGCTGGATCAATCAGGTTGAAAAAATACGGGGTGATGCCCAGCGCCAGCTTGTGGTTTGCCAGCTTGGCCCCGGCCAGTTCCTCCGGCGTGAGCGTCGGTAGGAACCTTTCCAGTTGCTCCACCGTGGTGATGCGATGCTTGAGCTGCCAGCGCCAGTCGTTCCAGGTGGCCTCGGCCACATCGCCCCAAAAACCACGCCCGGCGGAGTAAAATCGTTTCAGGGCCTGGTTTTGACCACCCGCCGGCGGTTCCTCGCTGTCCTTGGATGAATTGTCTGCCTGCATTTCCGTAAGCGCACTATAAGTTCGATTTTTATCCTGTCAAGTTGACCGCTTAGGGGCTGGCCCGGTTCAAACCGGGTGGCCGCCCGCCGGAATTCAGCTGTGTCTCGGTCTTCCGGCGGCGCAGGTCTAGCGCGTCCAGTTTTTTCAACGTATCCTCCAGGCTGGCCCGGCGCCGCATGGGGGGCGCCTGGCGCCCGCCGCCGGAAACCACCGATGCTTGCTTCCACTGGCCGAGATAATCGGCCAGGACGTTCCGGTAGCTGCCGGCCAGCTCGGCCAGCGGCGGCGCGAGTCGGAACTGCGCCAGTTCCAGGTCGCGCAGCTTGGTCGGCAGCACGGTGTCCTGCTGGGCGGGGCTGAAATTGCGGAGGGCGGCTTGCAGCGGGATTTCCGCGTGGGTCGGGAGCGCGTTGGAGCTGCCGCGAAATTCCACCGGCACGCTCAGCAGGCCGGCGAGGCGCTCACGGCTGGCGGCCGCCGTCCAGCGCGGACCGGGGTCATGCGCCGCAAAGGCCGCGACGCGCAGCGCCCACCATTTTTCCACGTCGAGCGGCCGTTGGAAGTCCGCGCGGAAGGCGGAGAAAAACGCGGTTTGCCAGTTGAGGCAGCCCGGCAGTTGCGCCAGCATGGCGCGCATTTTCTCCGCGCCGTTTTTCAGGCCGAGCAGTTCGCTGGCCAGCAGTTGTGCGCTGGCGCGATAGGTGCCGCCGTCGGCGCCGTCCACCTGCGCGTCATCCGGCCAGCTCAGCTGGCCGAAGGTGAGCGCGGCGGAATTTTGCAGTGCCCGGCGGGTGCCCGCGAGCAGGTCCGGCCCGCGTTCGGACTCATCGATCCGGCTTTGCGGCGGCAGGCTGGTTTTTTTTGGGGGGGCGGACAAAATTATTTTTGTGCCGCCGACCGCCAGGGTCTGCTGCGCCAGGCCGTCGACGATCCACGCGGGGATTTCCGCCGAGCGCCCGCCCGCCGCGCTGTCGCGGTTGGCGATTTCCAGCAGCAGGACGGCCGTCAGGGCGCGGGTGTAACGGATCCGGGTGAGGACGTCCGGCAGTTCCACGCGGTAGTTCCAGGTTTGGAGCAGTGGCGCGGAGGCGATGGTGACGCCATCATCGGTGGAACGGGCGGGGCGGAGGGACAGGAAAATCTTGCCGCGCCACGGGGCATTGGGCTTCAGGCCGAGCTGGTTCCAGAGGGTGGTTTTGAAGCGCTCGGCGGAGACGGCGAGCAGCGCGGGCTCCAGCCGGACCAGGTCGGCATTGGTCGCCAGGTCGGGCCGGCGGAACAGCGGGGAATCTTCCCCCGGGCTGGAAATGGTGAACTGGCCGGAGGCGCTGCGCGCGAAAACCAGATGCGGCGGCGGGGATTGGGCGGGGGCCGGGGCCGCCCCAAGCAGCGCGCTAAAAACGACCGCCGGACGGAACAGTGCGCGGATCATTTTTTTTCCGCTTTGGCGGCGGGCTTGGCCGGAGCAGCCTTGGCTTCGCCGCTCTTGGCTTCGCCGCCGGCAGCCTTTGGCGCGGCGTCTTTTTTCGCCGCCTGCTTGTAGCCTTCGCTGCGGTAGTCGGTGATGTAGAACCCGCCGCCCTTGAACAGCAGGCCGGTGCCCGCGCTGATTTTTTTGGTCACCCGCCCGCGGCCCCATTTTTTCTGCGGGCAGCTTTCCCGGGGGCAGCTGGTCAGCGGCTCGGCGGACATGGAGCGGACGGCCTCAAATTCGTGGCCGCACTTTTTGCAGATGTATTCGTAAGTCGGCATGGCCACCCGCGACGGGTCGGGGTCGGGCTTCAGCGGGCCGCCGGGGCGTTGGTCGCGCCGAGCGGCGGGATGACCTTCACGGTGCCGTCCGAGCCGATCTCGACATTGAGGTCGTAGTTCGGTGCGCGGCTGGCGGGCGAATTGGTGGCGGGCACGTTGCGCTGGATGAGCAGCTCGGCGCCTTTTTTCTGGCTGTTGTCGTTTTTCATCCATTGGAGCCGGCGCGCGATGAACATCTCGTCGCGCAGCTTCTTCACCTGGGCGCGAACTTCGTCCAGGTCGTTGAACTTGTGCTCCAGCTCGGCCTTTTTGGCGAGCTGCTTCTGCAATTCCTGCTCGATGTACACCCGGTTGGTTTCGGCGATGGCCAGCTGGTTCTGGGTGTTTTCAATGGAGAGGCTCAACTGCGCGATGGTGTTGGTGAGCTCGTTGGCGCGCTGGTCCAGCACCTTGTTCTGCGTTTCCAGTTCGGAGATGTGGCTGTTGAGGTTGGCGATCTGGCCCTGGGCGCTGGTCAGCTGGCTGTTCAGCGAGGTCCGGGTTTCGGCGAGCGTGGCGGCGGCGGTGGCAAGGTTGTTGGACAGCTGCGCGAGCTGCTGCTCGGTTGACGAGAGCTGCTGCCGGGCGGACGCCACGTCGTTGGAGTAGGTCAGGTTGACCTGGCCCAGCTCGTCAATCTGCTTTTGCGCGTTCACCACCTGGCCGGATAGGTTGGAGATGGTCGCCGCGTCCTTGGTCTGCTGCTCCTCCGCCGATTTCTTGATGGTGAAAAGCGCGATGCCCAGCCCGGCGCAGGCAACGGCCAGAATAATGATGGCAATCTTGATTTTCATAACCTGTTTAACATGGCTGTCCGCGCCGGGTTTGGCAAGTCCCCTTACTTGCCGGCGGCGGCGGCGGGGGCGGGGGCGGCCGCGCTGGCGGCGGCCTCCTGGGCCTCCTGGGCGGCCCGGACTTTTTCATCCAGCGCCTTCAGGGCCGGATCCAGGATCTCCAGCTTGGCGGCCGCGCGCAGCTTCTTCACAAAATCCGGCGCGAGCTTGGAAATCTTCTGCCGGCTGAGCGCTTCCTTGATGTCCGCCGCGACGGTGGCGTATTCAATTTTCTTCGCCGCCGTCTTGCCGATCATCCTGATGATGTGGAAGCCGTAGGCGCTGGTCACGATGTCGCTGGTCTGGTCCTTGGCCAGGGCGAACGCCGCCGCCTCGAATTCCGGCACCATCTGGCCGCGGGCAAACTCCGGCAGCTCGCCGCCGTTTTCCTTGGAGCCGGGATCCTCGGAGAAATCCTTCGCCAGCTTGGCAAAATCCTCGCCGCCCTTGGCGCGCTTCAGCAGGTCGTCCGCCTGCTTGCGCTTGGCGGCGACCGTGTTGGTGGAGAGCGGTGTGTGGGTGGCCGGATCCATCGTCATCAGCAGAATGTGCCGGACATGGGCCAGCTCCGGCTGTTCGAAGTCCGCCGGATGCTTGGTGTAATAATCCTTGGTGTCCTCCTCCGTGACCGCGATGTTCAGCTCGCGCTTGAGCGCGGCCTTGGCGACCGCCTCCTGCACGGCTTTGGCGCGCAGGTCGCCCACCGTCATGCCGACGGCCTTGAGCTGGCGCTCGAACGCCTCGGGCGAACCGAATCGCTTGAGCAGGTTCGTGTATTGCAGGTCGGCGTCCACCTGGCCGGCCGCGCGGTCGGCGTCGGTCGCCTTTTGCAGCAAAAGCTGGATGGTCACAAGCTGGTTCAGCACGCCGATTTCAAATTCCGGCGGGAGCTGCTGGCCCTGGGCGGCGGCGTTGGCCTTCGCCCCGGACACCACCTGGTCCAGTTCGCTGCGCTTGATCTGGAAACCGGCGGCCGAGGCGACGACGGGGTCGCCGAACAGGGCCGTCATCGCGGCTTCCGTGCTGGTGTTGGTGCCGGCGGCTTTGGCGGCGGCGTTTTCGGTGGCCGCCGGCGCGGCCATCACACCGGCCATCAGCGCGGCGGAAAGGATCAGGTTCAGTTTCATTTTGCTCAATTGGACGTTCAAGTTTCGTTTCGGTTCAAAATAGAATTACAAACTTACCACTTTCACATTGCTGATGTCATGGTCTTTTTTCAGCTCGTCCAGGACTGCCTGGGGCGGGATGCTGTCGAGGTTCAGCACCGTCAGGGCCAGCCCGCCGGCGGTGTCGCGGGTGAGGCTCATGTTGGCGATGTTCACCTTGTGTTTCGCCAGGAGGGTGCCGAGGTGGCCGACCATGCCGGGCTTGTCCGCGTTGTTGAGCAGGAGGAGGGTGCCGCTGACCGGGATTTCCACCGGCGTGCTGAACAGCCGCACGATGCGCGGATTGTTGGGGGAACCGAAAAAGGTGCCGCCCGCCGAGATCAGTTTTTTCCCCGCGCCGAAAACCTGGACGTGCACCCACTCGTTGAAGGTCACCGGCTCGTCCGATTTTTTCTCCTCCACGGTGAAGCCGAGGCTCTGGGCGACGCTGCGGACATTGACGTTGTTCACGTCCTTCAAGTTGCCGGTGGACAAAAAGCCGCGCAGGATGGCGCGGGTGACCGGGTCGATGTTCGGCAGCAGCCGCGCGTGGCCGCCGAAAGTGATGTGCAGCCGGTCCGCGCCGGCCGGCGCGAGCTGCGCGAGCAGCTTGCCGAGCGCCTCGCCGAGCGGCAGATAGGGCTTCACCTGCTCGTAGGTTTTCGCGTCGAGATACGGCAGGTTGACCGCGTTGCGGACCTCGCCGGTGAGCAGGTAGCCCGCGATGACCTCGGCGACTTCGATGCCGCATTTTTCCTGGGCTTCCTCCGTGCTGGCGCCGAGGTGCGGGGTGAGGATCAAGTTCGGCTGCGCGCGATACGGATGGTCGGCGGGGAGCGGCTCCACGGCGAAGACGTCCAGCGCCGCGCCGGCCACCTTGTTCGTTTCCAGCGCCGCGAGCAAATCCGCCTCGGCGATGATTTCGCCGCGGGCGCAGTTCACGATTTTCACGCCGGGCTTCATGCGGGCGAACGCGGCGGCGTTCAGCATGTGCTTCGTCTCCGGGGTCACCGGCATGTGGACGGTGATGAAGTCGGCCGCGCGGTAGATGTCGTCCACTTCCGCGGCGAACTCCGCGCCGATGGCTTTGGCGCGGTCCTCCGTGAGATACGGGTCGTAGGCCACTACGCGCATGCCGAAGGCGAGGGCGCGGCGGGCGACTTCGGTGCCGATGCGGCCCATGCCGAGCACGCCGAGCGTCTTGCCCTGCAGTTCGACGCCCTGGAACAGTTTGCGGTCCCATTTGCCGGCGACCATGGTCGCATGGGCCTGCGGCACCTTGCGCGCGAGCGAGAGCAGCATCGTGAAGGTCAATTCGGCCGTCGTCACGGTGTTGCCGCCGGGGGTGTTCATCACCACCACGCCGTGCTGGGTGGCCGCCTCGATGTCCACATTGTCCACGCCCACGCCGGCGCGGCCGACGACGCGCAGTTGTTTGGCCGCCGCGATCACCTTGGCGGTGACCTTGGTTTCGGAGCGGACGACGAGCGCGGTGGCATCGGCCACCAGGGGTAGGAGTTCCGCCTCGGACAGGCGCTTGGGCAGGACGACGACGTGAAATTCAGGCCGCTGCTGGAGCAGCGCGATGCCCTTGGGTGATACGGGGTCGCAGATGATGATTTTCATAGGTTAAACAAATGAGCGGTCAGTTTAAGTCAGCCGGCAATTCGGGTCAAACAGCGAAATCCGGCCCCTGACCTCTGACCTCCGATCTCTGACCTCTGGTTTTTGTCCTTTCCGGTCTCCGGTCGCAAGTTTCATCCCTCGGTCCGATGGTGGGGCGAGACTCCGTCGAGCCCTGATTAAAAGAGGTCCCGTGGTCTGTGGTCAGTAGTCCCCTTTGCGCCTTCGCGTCTTTGCCGCCCACTGAAGCACCGAAGCACTGAAGCACCGGTTTTCCGGTCCGTCATTCGTCATTCAAAATTCGGGATTCGTAATTTCCCGCGCTTTCCGTTTTCGTGTTTTTAGCGTATTTCGTGATTTAAAAACTTTGCGCCTTTGCGTGACCCATTTCATTGCCGTCTTGGTGTTTCTTGGTGGTTAATTTCGCTTTCGGCCCAACTCAAAACTCAAAATTCAACGCTCACGATTTGTTTCACCTTCTCCCTTGGTGCCTTGGTGGTCAAGGTTTCCGCTTTCCGCTTTTCATTTGTAGTCCGTAGTCCGTGGTCTGGTGATTGCCCGTGCGGCACGCACCTTTCCATTTTCAGTTTTTTACATCATTGCCCCGGGTTGCGGAGATGGCTCAACCCCGACCCCATCGGCTTTGAAGGAGGGCGAAACCTGTATGGGTTCGTTGGAAACGACCCCATCAATTTCCGGGACCAACTTGGACTTCAAAGCAGTCAAAGTATATTGCCCGTCGTATATGTCCCAGACTATTCGGCATTTGGATCTGTGCCGCCAGTTTCAAATGCTGGCCAAAGCAAGCTGAATCAAATACAGGCAGACGTTGCGTCTCTTAAACAGACTATCAGCCTGGGCGAATTGTTCACCCCCGGCACGGATGCTACGCAATGGTGGAAGGACCACCCCGAAGCCGCGGATGCATTCTGGATGGGGGCGGCGAATGGGGCTTTAACAGCAGCAGTATTCATTGACCCTGAAAGCCTGGCTTTTGAAGGCGGCTTGGAGGGTAGACTTTTTAGCTTTGGCGGCCAAGCGGACAAAGCAGCAATAACCTCGGAAACCAGATTGGGTTCCCTTGAATGCGGTGAAATAAAGGCTTCGACCACGCCAATAAAAACGGGGTCCGAATTAACGCAAACAACCAAAAGCTCGGTTGCAAACGGCTCAGATGTGTGCAAAAATGGCGCAGATAGTGAAACGGCGCGTGTTTTCTGGTCAGGTGGCGATAAGATGAGAGAAGCCGCAGAGGCATGGGCAAAGGCCAATAATGCTACTACCCTTGAAATGACCGCTGCTGGTCAACGTCTTACAACAACGACCAAGGATTTGGATTGGCTAACAGAAGCTCGGTCGATGTGGGCCAATGAATCTACAGCCTTTGCCAAGGGTGCTCAGGGCGATGTTCACGTTTTCCAGTGGAACAGTCCACAAAGTTTTGACAATATGACGATTTGGCGCGAATTTGAGTTTCCCGTTTTAAAGCAACAGGGGAACAATTTAATATACCACCTCATAGATCCCTGAAATATGTTCTCAATACCCAGAACTAATGTGGTTGAAAGCGATGCTGGATTCTCCGTGGAAGTTCTTGGCAGAACCGGAATACAATACTGTGAAAACGGTCGTTCGATGAAGATTGATTCAGAGGTTTTGATGGGACCCAAAGCGATGGCCATTTATTCCTATTCATTTACCACTTGGTTGCCTCCGCATCAAGCAGAGCTCGTCGATGAAGCTACTAAGGCAAGGATTGCAGAGAATCTTCGCGCGGCGTTTCGATTTCGTGGTGTTGAAATTGACATTATTTGAAAAAGCGAAATACACCAAACTTAAACTGTCCCGTCGCCAGTCCTGACGACCCATATCTTCCCCTGGGATTGGTGTCAAACGGATCAGATGCCCCAAATGACCAACAGCCAAATCCCCGAGGTCGCGCCCAAGTCTGGGGGAAACTCAAAAGACGCTGCACTAGCAAGCCGCATCATAAACATCGTGCAGAGTACGTCTCACTCTTACGAAGTCACTACCGTCGTTCTGTCAAGATGGTTTCCCGCTTGACGCTTACGAGTGAAATGAAAGTCTCTCCTTTCGCAGGAATTTGGCGGGTATTGAGCAACTGCTCATAGTGCTCCTGGCTCATGGTCCGGAAGAACGTCTCCGTTCCACCCTCTGCGGCTAGTGGTTTCCGCCATTCTCCGCAATTGGTTGCCGCTATTTTTCAAGCGCCGCTAAATACTGGGCAATCGCATCTCTTCCTAAGTTACGTGCGTGGGTCTGTGCATCAACATCTTTCATGTTGTCGCCGTTATACCTAATTCTGAAATCTATCCCCTCCCTTACCAGCATATGCACCATCGCGAGATTGTCGTTATAAACCGCGCTAAACAAAGGATTTCGAAATGGCTCATCTGTTTCCATACGTGCGCCATGCGCCAGCAAGTATTCGGCGGCTTCCAAATGGCCATCCGAAACTGCATACATAATCGGGCCTGCCTCGAACGCCCCACCCCGTAGATTAATATCAGCTCCCATTTTCAGGAGATGCTCAATGGCTGGAATGTTTCCTTCGCCTGCAGCTACGTGAAGTAATGATCCAAATATCGTCAGTTCATTGATGCGCTGTGGTTCCAGTCTCAACAACTTCTCCAACGTTGCCGAATCTCCGGACTTGATCGCTTCACGCGCCTGTTTTCCAAATGATATAGTATCCATATTAGCGACGATTTGCAGCCTTTTCACCCATCCGCCTGAGAAATTTTACAACATCGTCCTTTGTGCCTCCAGCTGCTTCAATTTCTTTGAGTCCGTTAAGCACTTCTTCTAGATTAGCAACAATATGTTGGCCCTTAATATTCGGCGCAATAACCCGATTCACTGCGTCTGTAGCATGGATAATTCCATAACGCTCAAGTATCTCCGAGCCTTCCTTAACCAAAGCCTGTTGAGTTTTGCCGATCCCCTTTTCGTAAAGAATATGATGATCATGGGGTCTCGGCATTCCCTCTGCAGCATTGTCACATACTTTACCGCCATTTGCAACCATGTCCTTGACTTGAGTTGCTGCTGCATTTGCGGTGACATGTTCAGTCTGAACTGCCACATCTTTCTCGACGGTCTTTCCCAGTGAGCTGGCACACCGCTTCAGAAAGTTCTTACCGAAACTCTTTGCTGTTTTTCCAGCTACGGGAACTAGGTCAAGTGCGACCCCAAAATAGATGCCTGTCTTTTCCCATCCAGACATATCGATGTTTCCGGATCTGCCAAGTTCAAAACCATCGCGGAAATATGGGAACAAATTGTCGAACGGGTGATGTGCGATATCCATTATCACGTCTTTGCCCGCCCCAACCATCATGGTTCCAGCTATTGCCAGATCCTTTTGTGGAATCAACGTCAGATCAGCCCCGGGAAACCCGGGGACTGCCAACCCCAATTCATCCCAGTTGTTTATCGGATCATTCCCGACGAACCCATACAGGTTCCGGCCACCGGCAAAGCCAATGGGGTCGGGGTTGAGCCAAACTCCGACATCAAATCGAAGCCTGAAAAATGTGGCAGGTCATTCAATCTCAATGGTTTGCCAAGAAAATGATGCCTGCCCGGATTGGAGTCCGAAGCTGCTCCCAAAATGGGGAATTGTATTAAATTGCGCGGCGCGGCGGGTAAGTCGGGTTCATCTTAACTTTCTTACTCCAGGTTCTTCGCTCCCTGATTCCTTCGCCCTTCCAGTTTCTAACTACTAACTCCTCCCTTCCAACTTAAAACTCACAATTTGTTTAACCTTTGCCCTTGGTGCCTTGGTGGTAAAAGCTTCCGCTTTTGTCTTTGCTGTCCACCGAAGCACCGAAGCACCGCTTTTCCGGTCCGTCATTCGTCATTCAAAATTCGGGATTGGTAATTTCCTGCCCTTTCCGCCAGATGCATCGCCGCTGGTTTCGGCCATTTCATGCTCCGCCCCGGCGCCCAGCCGGGCACCATTTCCAGCACCAGACGCAGTTCCTCCCGCTCGCCCTTCGCCGGATCATCCTGAAACCCCGCCGCCGCCAGTGCTTCCGGTTTCCCCCGGCTCATCGCCCGCCAGTCGCGCCATTCCTGCGTCATCCCCACCGCCAGCCGCCGCTTCGCCAGTTGCTCCTCAATCTGCGGCCCCAGCTTGAAATCCTCCCGCGCCACCTCGCACCATTGCGCAAACGCATCCATCAGCCCCGGCAGCCGGTGCCGCACCGTCTCCCCGTCCGGCCGCACTGCCGCCATCAGCAGCAGTTCCATCGTGTCATGACAATGCTCCAGTTGCCGCCGCGCGCTCTCTTCATCCGTCCGCCCCCACTCGCTCTGCTTGTGGTTCTCAAAATCTGCCGCCGTGTAAAAATGCGCGTCCGCCGCCGTGCTGAACGGCACGCTCACCCCCATTTGCAGGCTCCGCCCGTCCACCCCCGTCACCAGCGCTATCCGCCGCGCAAACGCCGCCGAAAGCTGGTTCCGCCCCGTCTCCCAGCTCACCACCGCATCCTTCGAGGCCCCGATCATCACCGCAAATTCCGCCTGGGTTTGACCGATGATCTTCCGCAGCGTCCGGACCGCTTCATTGGGTTGCTTTTTCATGCGCGTTTTAAGCTTATGACGTAGAGTGAAATAAAACTACAATAAAAACTTGCCAAGTCAACCAAATCGGATTAAATGTACGATAGTCACATCAAACTACAACATTTAGCCGAAAGATTTGATCCTAGAAACCGCAGTTGGACTTCAACCGGTCGGGGTTGGGGCGGTTTGCGCGAGCCATTCCAAGGGGTCATCGGTGGTTTGACGGGAGAGCAGGCGAAGAAAACTGCCTTGGGCTTCCAACTGCGGCGCAGTTGC
>CAIXBQ010000103.1 GCA_903917705.1 uncultured Verrucomicrobia subdivision 3 bacterium
CACGCGACGGGTAGCCGATCTTGAGCTTGAGCATGAAGCGGTCAACCTGCGCTTCGGGCAGCGGATACGTGCCTTCCTGTTCGATGGGATTCTGCGTGGCGAGCACGAGGAACGGTTCGTCGAGCTTGTAGGTCTGGTCGCCGATGGTGACCTGTTTTTCCTGCATGGCTTCGAGCAGCGCGCTCTGCACCTTGGCGGGCGCGCGGTTGATTTCGTCCGCAAGCACGAGATTGGCGAAGACCGGGCCTTTGCGTGTGCTGAAGCCGCCGGACTGCGGATTGTAAATCTGCGTGCCGATGACGTCGGCGGGCAGCATGTCCGGCGTGAATTGCAGGCGCGAGAACTTCACGCTGATGCATGCGGCCATGGATTTGACGGCGAGCGTTTTGGCCAGGCCGGGCACGCCTTCGAGCAGGACGTGGCCGTTGGCCAGCAGGCCGATGACGAGCCGTTCGGTGAGATATTGCTGGCCGACGATGACCTTGCCGAGTTCGTTAAACAGCGGGTGCGTGAAAGCGCTAGCTTCCTTGACTGCTTCGTTGATGGCGTTGATTCCTGTGCTCATGTGTGTGTTAACTATTTTTCCGTGGACGATATTCAGACAGAAAGTTTTTCCTGACGTTCAACCAATTCTGAATTCACGCGCCGGGCAAAACGGCCACCTGCTTCTGACTAAACCAGCCTATTTTGCCCGCGCTATCGGCGACCTGCACCCAGTCGGCGTGCCGGTCCAAAATTTTCAGCTCCGCGCCGTCGCGGGCGGTGAACACGCTCTGTGCCTCGTCAAACGGGCCGCTGCGGGCGATGGTTTCCACGCTCGTCACCACGGCAATGGCAGCATTGAAGCGGTTCGCTGCCTGCAACGCCAGCACGGTGCCAGAAAAAAGCGTCAGCGCCGCCAGCAGTCGCGTCACACTGTGCAGCTTCGGGGTGAGTGCGGGCCGGAGTTGGCGCACGGCCAGCAAGACGAACAACGCCCAGAAAAACGCGGTGGTGAGAATCGCGCCTTCATTCAGCGTGAGCATGGTGCCCCAGTTTTGCCAGCGGCTTTCGCGGAGCGTCGCGCCCTGGACCTGATTGCGGACAAACGCGAGGTTGGCCCACAGTTCCGCGTCGCGCGGCGAGAGCAATTCCGCCTGCCGATACGCGGCGACCGCCTGGCCCAGATGCCCGGCCTTGAACGCGGCGTTGCCGGCATTGAAAAGCAGCGCGCGCGATTGGGCGCCGGTTTTCAGGATGGCGGCGTAGGCGGCTGACGCCTCGGTAAACTTGCCCTCGGCGTAAAGTTTGTTGGCCGCGACAAAATCGGCGCTGACGTCCGCCGCGAGAATGTTTCCGGCGCAGACGAGGGCAAGCACAAAGGAGAGCCAGGGTTTCATGACTTTAAGTTCTGGAGTTCGCCAAGCAGTTTTTCAAACTGTGCCGCCACGGAATTTAATTCGCTGCTGCCGCGCACCGGCGCGTAGCGTGTCTGATTGCAAAGCTGGAACTGCTCGTGGAGCGCAATGCGCAACGCCGCCGGAGCATTGCGCAGCCGCGCGTGACCATCCACCACATCTTCCGTGATGGCCGATGCCGGGCAATCCAACCGCTCGCCAAGCTGCTCCTGCAACAGCCGGAACAACGTGGCGAAAAATTCATCCGGCTGGTTCGCCGCCGCGTATTTCTTTAAGTCGTCTTTACCGCTGGCAATGAGCGCGGCCACGGCGCGCTGACGGCGCAAGCGCGGATTGTTCGCGAGATTGTCGGTGCGTTTGCGCCAGACGAACGCGGCGAGAAATGCCAGCACCGGCACGGCTTGCGCGGCGTAAAACGCCGGCTGCGCGACGAGCGGCATTTTATTGGCGACGAGCGTGCCGAGATTTTCTTTGATCGGCAAAATATCCTGCGCCGGCTTTTCCTCGTTTGAAGTTTTGGTGGCGGCTATTTGCGGCATTGGCGAAGTGCCAGCAGCTTTGACCGTGAGCGGCACGGCGGGCTGGGTGAGCGTGTGGTATTGGCCGTCTTCGGGATTGAAAAACGAGAACGTCAGCGCGGGCAGTTCTTGGACGTCGTTGTTCAATGGCGAGATGATCTGCTCGTACGTTTTCGTGCCTTGAAAACCGAATTGGTCGGTGGTTTCGAGCTTCGTCGTGGGCGGATAGGTCTTGAAGTTTTTCCAGGCGTCCTGCGCCGGCAACGTCACGGCGTCCAGCGCGCCGCGGCCGGAAACCTGCACGCGCACGGTGATGGGATCGCCGACGGTCACAGTGGTCGGCCCGGCGCTGGCGGCGAGGTCGAACTGGCCGACGGCCCCGGAGAAATTAGCCGGCTGGTTTTGCTGCGGCAACGGCAGTGATTCGATGTTCAAAGCTTCCGTGGCCAGCGTGACCTGCTTCTGTTCGCCATGGAAAAATGGGGAACGGGATCCAAGCTGGGCAAACGGGTCGCCTTCGTGTGAGCCTTGTAGCACACTTATGGTGGCGGTAAATGGGCCGAGTGCCAACGAGCCGGTTTTCACAGCCGACAATGGAAGTGCCAAGGGGATTATTGTGTAAACATGGTTGCCGATTTGAACACGCCGTTGGTTACGCTGTTCCGTAATTTTACCGGCATTAAACCCGTCTGTCGGCGAGCTTGTCATCTGGAAATTCCCATTTGGTTGCACATCATCGCGCACATAAAGCTCCAGATACGCAACCATCGGTTCGCCGACATAGATTTTGGCTTTCGGCAAAACCAGTTTCAAAAAAGCCAGTTGATCGCCGGAGTTAACGGCGGCGGCCGAAGGCGCAATGGCCTTGCCGACGATTAGCTTCAGTGGCCGGGAAGAAAATTTTTGACCGTTGATTTCCGCATTGATGGCAGGAATGGTAAATTCGCCCGTCTGCTGTGGGGCAACGGCAATCAAATACGTTGTCACCGTTGTGCCGTGGCCACTAAAATCAAAGGTGTTCTGGCTTGAATTGCCGACTTGCTCCATATGCAGTCCTGTCACTTGAGGCAGGGAAACATTTCCGGGCAGTCCGCCCTCAAACGCCAGGGAGAGCGTGGCTCTTTCGCCCAGCGTCAGCGTGTCGCGGTCGAGCGACGCGGTAAACGCAGCCGCCCACACCGCGCCGGGGAGCAGCACGGCCAGCAGCATCGCCAATGTTTTCAAGTTCAACCGCATTTTTGTTGCGTTCATTCTGACAGACGCGAACCGGAAATGTTCACCATTTTTTTGCCGGATGAAAGTGCAAAATTATTTGCCGCCTGCCCTCGGGGAACGCATCATGCCCGGATGACCAGCGCAAAATTATTTTCCATTTTCGCCGCCGCCGTCCTGCTGGCCGCGAATGGTTACGCCGCCGACCCGAAACACACCTTCGCCATCGGCACCAATGATTTCCTCCTCGACGGCCAGCGCTTGCAAATCCGCTGCGGCGAAATCCATGCGGCCCGCGTGCCGAAGGAATACTGGCGGCACCGCTTGCAGATGGCCAAGGCGATGGGCCTGAATACCGTTTGCGCCTATCTTTTTTGGAACATGCACGAGCCGAAGCCGGGCGAATTCAACTGGTCCGGCCAGGCGGACGCCGCCGAGTTTTGCCGTATCGCGCAGGAGGAAGGCTTGTGGGTGATTTTGCGGCCTGGCCCGTATGCCTGCGCGGAATGGGAAATGGGCGGCACGCCGTGGTGGATGCTCAAGGACGACGGCGTGAAGCTGCGCAGCCGCGACCCGCGCTATTTGGAGCCGGCGAAAATTTATCTCAAGGAAGTCGGCCGCGTGCTCGGTCCGCTGCAAATCACGCACGGCGGCCCGATCATCATGGCGCAGGTAGAGAACGAATACGGCTTCTTCGGCAAGGACGCGCAATACGTGGATGAATTGAGAAAAACCTTGGTGGACGCGGGTTTTGACGTGCCCCTGTTCCAGTGCAATCCGCCGGACCAGATGCGGAACGGGCTGCTCACCAATCTGTTTCAGGCGGGAAACTTCGGCAGCGACGTGGCGAAAAACTTTGCGAAGGTCCGCAAGCTTCAGGCGGCCGGCCCCCTGATTTGCAGCGAATTCTATCCCGGCTGGTTCGACACTTGGGGCCAGCCGCATCACCTCGGCAAGCCGGAAAATTATCTGCCCAATTTGAGGCGGATGCTCGACCTGGGGGCCTCATTCAGCATCTATATGGCGCATGGCGGCACGACGTTCGGGCTGTGGTCGGGCTGCGACCGGCCGTTCAAGCCGGACACGTCAAGCTACGATTACGATGCGCCCATCAGCGAGGCCGGTTGGGCCACGCCGAAATATTTCCAGACCCGCGAACTGTTCGCCAAATATCTTTTGTCCGGCGAAACCCTGCCGGAACCGCCCGCGCCCAATCTCGTGATTCATTTTGCGCCGGTGGCCGCCACGTCAGTGGCAACCATCTTTGACAATCTTCCTGCTGCCATCGCCGACGAAACCCCGCGCAACATGGAGAAATACGACCAGGGCTACGGTTGCATTTTGTATCGCGCAAAAATTCCAGCCGGCCGTGCGGCCATTCTCGAGGCCAAGGCTATTCATGATTTCGGATTTGTGTTTGTTGACGGAAAACGCATTGGTGTTCTTGACCGTCGCAGCGCCAATGCCAGACTGGCTTTGCCGGCGCGTGACCGGGAATCGCGGCTGGACATTCTTGTCGAACCCATGGGCCGGGTGAATTTCGGCCCCGAAATGCTCGACCCGAAAGGTCTGATCGCGCCAGTCAAATTCGATGGCGGAGATTTGAAGGACTGGCAGATTTTCAACCTGCTGCTGGATGACGCCCAGTTGGCCGGACTGCATTATAACCAGCCAAATGGCGCCCGGCCGGATGGTCCTGCTTTCTGGAAAATTGAAGTAAACCTCGAAAAAGCCGGCGACACTTTTCTCGACTTGCATAACTGGGGCAAGGGGGCCGTTTGGGCTAACGGCCATTGCTTGGGTCGTTACTGGAACATCGGCCCGTCGCAAACAGCTTATCTTCCGGGTTGCTGGCTTCATGCGGGTAAAAACGAAATTGTAATATGGGATTTGATTGGGCCGGCGGAAACCGATGTGACTGGCGAGTGGCGGATAGCCGGACGCTCCGTGCCGTTCAGGAAAGCCAATGCAACCATCGGCGGCCTCGAAAAGCCGGTGCTCGACGAACTGCATCCCGAAATGGATTTTGCCAAGTCGCATCGCTCGGCTGTTATGCTGAATCTGGCTTCCGCCATGCCGGCCCACGCCGGTTCCTTTGCGCCGGGCGCGGACACGCAGGATATCCAATTCACCGCGCCGGCCACGGGTAAATATTTCTGCCTCGAATCGCTGGATGCCTTTGACGGCAAGCCGTTTGCTGCCGTGGCGGAACTTGATTTGTTCGCCGCGAAGGGCAATGCGATCAGCCACAACGGTTGGACTATCGCCTACGTGGACAGCGAGGAGCGCCTCGGCGAGGATGGCTCGGCAGAGAACGCGATTGACGGCCAGACGGCGAATTTCTGGCACACGGAATGGAAAAGCGCCTCGCCGGGGCATCCGCACCGGCTCATCCTGAACCTCGGCAAATCGCAGGCCATTTCCGGCTTCCGCTATGTTCCTCGCCAGGGCGAAGGCGGCGGGCGCATCAAGGACTACCGGATTATCATTGGCAACGATCTGGTGACGCCGGAATAGCCATCTGCTTTCAAGATTTGTTGCAATCTGTCCGCCGTTTTGCAAAATCACTGCCCGCATTTTTGCGGGCGGAAGTTTATCCGATGAACCTTGTATGAATTATTATGAATGAACTGCAGACTGAAATCGCCGAACTGAAGGATTTTATTGCCGATCTCAAGGCCGACCGCGCCGCGACGAAGGAAAAGGAAAAGCGCGAAGCGTGGACGAAATATGTTTCGCTCTCCGTGGTCTTCATCGCCGTCATCGCCGCCATCGCGGCGCAGTGGGGCGGCAAATATAGCAGCCGGGTGCTGACCCAACTCAACAACGCGACCTTTTTCCAGACGCAGGCGTCTGATCAGTGGGCCTATTATCAGGCGAAGTCCATCAAGCTGAATGCCTATGAAATCGGCCAGCGCCAGCTGGCCAGATCTGCCGGCCCGGCGGATGCCGAGGTCGCGAAGCTGATCGAGGATTACCGGGAAAAAGTGGCCACCTACAAAAAGGAGCAGAAAGACATCGAGGCCAGGGCGCACGAGTTTGAGGAAAAGCGCGACGACGCCCGGCGTGTCGCGGGCGTCGCCAGCGGCAAGGGCGGCAAGATGGGCCTGGCGATCTCCTCGTTTTCCGTGGCCGTGGCGCTCGCGTCCATCTGCATGGTCACGAAGCGAAAACCGTTGTGGTTCGTCGCCCTGGTCTTCGCCGGCGTGGCCATCGGCGAAATGGTCATGGCCTGGCTGGCCTAGCCGACGGCGGGTGATGTCTCGTTCAGCGTCCGCCCGACTTGAAATACCGCGAGCCCTGCCTGCGCGGTGGCTGGGTCGTTCAGGCACAGCGCGCCCGAATGGATGCGCGAAATCGGTTCGGCTGCAACTTGCAGCGGAAATTGTTCCGCCAGCGATCGGGCGTAGCTGGGGAAATCCTTAAAACCTTTCGCGCGCAACTGCGCCAGGTTCACTAGCCGGAACCGGCCGAAGCTGTTCTGGCACGTCTGCCGCATCAGCTCCACTAGCACGCGGCCCATGGTGTAACGCGGATTGATTTCCACGACGGGCTTCAATTTCACCGCGCCGGCCGCGTCGCGATAAACCAGGGCGTCAATGCCGATCGGGCCGGTGAAATCCAGGCGGCGCAATTCCGCTTCAAGCGCCGCGAAAATATCGCCGTAAAAATCCAGCAGTCGCGTCGAGATGTCCTTCGGCTCGCGGAAAAGCGAGATCACCCTTGCCGGAATCCGTTTGTGATGATGCGGCTCCGCGAAGTTCGCTTGAAACTGGCCGCGCGCATCGTTGAGCAAACCGGTGTAGCCGCATAGCTTCAACCCTTGGACGGTCATTTCGAGTTGAATTGAAAAATCTATTTCTCGTTCCAGCCACGGCTCGACCACCAGCGTGTGCTGGTGCGCAAAGGCGTTTTCCATCCAGCGTAATTGCGCTGGCCGCAGTTCCGGCTCGAACAGGCGCAGCGCATTGCTGCCCGCTACCCCAAGCGCGGCCTTGGCAATAATCTTGTGGTGGCCCCGCGCGCGGATTTCGGAGATGGTGGCTAGCGCTGCGCCCAGCGTGTTCACTGATTCGCCGGCTTCGTTTTCTGTGCAAAGATAGGGCGCGTTCTCCCCTGGCTGCCGTTCGGTCGTCCGGGCATCGCCCCCCGTGCCCGCCAATATGTTACGCAGAAAGTTTGCGCTCCAGGCCTTTGAGTAAAGCTGCGCGACGCCGCTATTATACCGGCTTTCATCCGCTCGCTTCTCGCCGGTGACGCTGGCGAACATGGGCTTCAGCATTTCAAAACTGTCCGGTCCCCACGCCCACGGCCGCAAGCTGCCCAGCTTGCGCTTTGGCAGTTCGCCGGCTCTCCGGGTTTCCACAAATTCCGGCAGCGGAAATCCGCCTTGCTTGATGCCGCTCAAAAATTCCACGGATGGCTTTCGTTCCACCAGCACGATGTCGTCCTGCCGGCAGAGAAATTGCGGCAGGTTCTCCAGGTCGCGCGCCAGTTGTGCCTGCGGCTTTGTCGGGTTGAACTTTTTCCCTTCCGCGATGCGGCCTTCGGCGAACGGATTGAAGACAAACACGTTCGGTGTGCGGCCTTTGGACTGCGAATAGACATTCAGCTCGGCGATGAACTCCGGGTCCAGTCCGGCGGCTTTGCGCCCGGCGACGTTGACCGTGAATCCTTTTGCGCGCTGCGGTGATAGCGGAAACTTCAGCGTGCGGCAGAAGGCGTCCCAGTCGGTTTCGCCGGGGTTTTTCCAGCGTCGGAACCATTTCAGGCCGTAGGCGACGTGGCCGATTTCATCGTGGTAAATCTTCTCCAGCATCTTCGCCGAGCCGGTGTCGCCCACCGTGCCGAGCGCGTGGCCGTAGTGGCCGGCGAAGTCGAGGTTGGCCTGCTCAAACGTCAGGCAGAGGCCGGCGACATAGTCGATCGGGTGCTCCATCGGCGCGATGCAGCGCCAGAAATAGCCGCTCACCGGAAAATCGCCGAGCGCGATGCCGCAGGTCTGCATGCGCTCCATGTAGAGCCGTGTGTGCTCCTGCTCGTCACGCAGGGTGCGCAAAACCCCCTGGCGGAAGGCGGCAGGCGCGGTGGGGAATTTCAGCAGCACCAGCGCCATCAGTTCGGTGGCCAGCAGTTCGTGGTTGCCGAAAAAATGCAGCAGCTTGCCGCGTTCGCGATCCTGTTCGAGCCGGTGCAGGGCGGGGAATTCGCTTTTGTCGCCGCTGCCGTGCGGTTTGAAGATCAAATCCGTTGGCCGGCCCGGCGCGGCGGGGGTGGCGAGCGCGGGGCCGGGCTGTTCATCGGTCAGTTCGCCGGGCGCGCGCAATTTTTCTTCGAGCGTGCTGGCAAACAGGACCTGTTCGGCGAATTCGCGGAGTTCCATGCGGCCGGTTTACTTCACTTTCACCCACTTGCCCTTCGCCGAGGATTCTTCGACGGCGGAGAGCACGCGCTGGTTCTTCAAGCCGTCTTCAAACGTCGGTTGCACGGATTTGCCATCGGCGCAGGCATTCACGAAATCCGCAACGGCGTGGACGAACGTGTGTTCGTAGCCGATGCCGTGGCCGGGCGGCCACCAGTTGGCAACATAGGGTTGGATGCCGTCGCGCTGGGTTACCAGGATGTCGCGGAAACCCTGCCGGTCTTTGGGGTCGTCCCCGTTGTAATATTTCAACCGGTTCATGTCCTCGAAATCAAAATAAATCGACCCTTTGCTGCCGTTGATTTCGATCTCGATGTGATTGCGCCGGCCGGGCGCGTAACGCGTCGCTTCGAGGTTCGCCATCACGCCGCCTTCAATCCAGCCGATGAACGCCGCGGAATCCGGCGCGGTGACCCGGCCGAGCTGGCGCTTGCCTTTGGCCAGCAGATCCGCGCGCGGTCGCTCGGGGATGAACGTGTGGACGATGCCGCAAACCGCCGTGAATTCGCCGGCGAGATAGCGCGCCAGGTCGATGATGTGCGAATTGATGTCGCTATGGACGCCGCTGCCGCTGGTTTCTTTTTGCAGCCGCCAGTCGAGCGGAAATTCCGGGTCGGCCAGCCGGTCCTGCGCATAGCGGGCCCGGAAATGATGGATTCTTCCCAGCGCGCCTTCGGCCAGCATCCGCTTCGCCAGCACGATCGCCGGAATGCGCCGGTAATTGTGGCAGACCATGTGGACGGCTTTGGATTTTTTCGCGGCTTCAAACATGGCTTTGCATTCCTTCAGGTCGCGCCCCATTGGTTTTTCACAGAGGACATGCTTGCCGTTCTTCAGCGCGGCGATGGCGATTTCCGCATGCGTAAACGTCGGTGTGCCGATGTCCACGATGTCAATCAGCGGCGATTGCACGACCTCGCGCCAGTCGGTCGCGGCCAGCTGCCAGCCGAGCTTGGCGCGCGCGGCCTGTACCCCCACCGCATCGCGCCCGCAAATCGTGTGCAGTTCGACGTTTGCTTTGAGATCGAAGAATTTGGGAGCCTGCCGCCATGCGTTGGAGTGCGCGCGGCCCATGAATTTGTAGCCGATGAGTCCGACCCGGAATGTTTTTGCCATAAAAGTTGGGATTGAACAGATTTTATCCGGCTTTATAGTGAGCCGAATAAATCAAGTCAATGACACTTACCACTGCTGAAATCGCAAAATTGCTCGCCGGCGAGGTTTTGGGCGACCCCGCCGCTCCGCTCACCGGCTTCGCCACCGCCGACGCCGCCCGGCCTGGCGACCTGACGTTTGCGGAAACGGAGGAGTTTTTCACCGCGGCCGAAAATAGCGCCGCCACCGCCATCATTGCCGGGAAAAATGCTTCCTCGGCCAGAAAAATTGTTATCCGCGTGGCGAGCCCGCGGATCGCGTTTGCCAAGGCGCTGGCAGTGTTTTTCCCTGAACCGGGATTCGCCGCCGGCATCCACCCGTCGGCTGTTGTCGCCGCCACCGCCCAAGTTGATCCGACGGCGCACGTCGGTCCGCATTGCGTGGTCGGCGACCGCGTGAGGCTTGGGGCGAGGGTGGTTCTGCAGGCTGGCAATTCCGTCGGTGCGGATTCCTTGCTCGGCGACGAGGTCAACCTGTTTCCGAACGTCACGGTTTATCCGCGCACCCAGATCGGCAAGCGCGTTCGTATTCACGCCGGCTCCGTCATCGGCGCGGATGGGTTTGGTTATGTTTTGGATGGTGGTTTTCATCGCAAGGTACCGCAGATTGGCACTGTCGTTATTGGCGATGATGTGGAAATTGGCGCGAACGTGACGGTCGATCGGGGCGCGCTGGGCGCGACCGTCATCGGCCGCGGTACGAAAATTGACAATCTCGTGCAGCTTGCCCACAACGTGCAGATCGGTGAACATTGCATCATCATCGCGCAGGCCGGTATCGCGGGCAGTTCCAAATTGGGCAATTACGTCATTCTCGCCGGACAGGCGGGCGTGGCGGGGCATTTGAAAATCGGCAGCCAGGTCACCATCGGCGGCCAGGCGGGTGTGATGACGGACATTCCCGACGGAGAAAAATGGCTGGGCTCCCCCGCGCAGCCGGATAAGGATTTCAAGCGGCAGGTCATCGCCCTGCGGCACCTGCCGGAATTGCTGAAGAAAATATCCGAGTGGGAAAAGAAACTCGGCGTCAAGCCCGAGTGAAGGGGGTGACACTCCGAATTCTAAAGGCTGCGGGTTTTTCAATGGCTGGTTCGTCTGTGCGAGCTGTGCCATCAAAACCCATTCGTTTGGCTTGACGAATATCATGGTTGTGTCATTTTGTCTCTTCTAAAATCTGTTTCAGTCAATGGCCGCAGCTAAATCCAGTTTTCTCGATAAAGTGCTTGGCCGCATCGGGCGGCTGGACGCTGAAGGTCTCCAAAACGTTGTCCAGCGGCTCGCGCGCGAGCGCAGTTTTCTCGAAACCCTGTTCAACACGATCGAGGATGGTGTGCTGGTGGCGGACGAGCGGGGCCGCGTGATCTATTTTAACCAGGCCGTCAGCCGGCTCATCGGCTTGCCGGCGGATGGGGAGGAAAAACAGATTGCAGACATTTTGCCGGAGTTGGACTGGGAGAAAATTTTGCAAGCGGATCGCTCCGGTGGCGCGCACGTCACGCGGCATGAGTTTGAGGTGCAATATCCGCGCCCGCGCTTTCTCCGGCTCTACGCCGCGCCGCTGGATGGTGAGGCCACGGGCAGTTCCGGCGTGGCGCTGATTTTGCACGATGCGACCGAGGCGCGGCAGAAAACGTTTGAAGCCATCGAAAGTGAACGCGTTCAGGCGCTGACGTTGCTCGCGGCCAGCGTCGCGCACGAAATTGGCAATCCGCTCAACGCGTTGCATATCCATTTGCAACTGATGGAACGCGAGGTGAAAAAGTTGAAAGACGACGGGTGGCCGGTGACGGGTGGCAGAAAAACACCCTCCCGCGTCACGGGTCAGGCTTCACCCCGCGATGTTGCGTTCAAATTGGAGCAGTATCTTGACGTGGCGAAAGGCGAGATCCACCGGCTGGACTACATCGTCACCCAGTTTCTTGGCGCAATCCGGCCGTCGGCACCGCAGTTGAAACTCGTTTCTCTGACGGCTGTCGTGGAAAAAACCTTGGAGTTGCTGCGGCCGGAAATCGGAAATCGCGGGGTGACGGTGAAGACCAAATTGTCGCGAAATTTGACGGCGACTCCGGTGGACGGCTCGCAATTGCAGCAGGCGCTGGTTAATCTTGTGAAAAATGCCGCGCAGGCGATGACGACCGGTGGCACCCTGACGTTGCAGACGGGCGAGACGAGCGATGGGGTCTGGGTGAGCGTTGCGGACACTGGCGGCGGCATTCCCCAGGAGCAGATCAATCGCATCTTCGAGCCCTTTTACACGACCAAGAAAAAAGGCAGCGGCCTTGGCTTGATGATTGTGCAGCGGATCGTGCGCGCCCACAACGGTCGGATTGAGCTGGAAAGCCACGTTGGGCGTGGAACGACGTTTCGCATCTGGCTGCCCTTGCACGAGCGCAAGCCAAGATTGCTCGCAGAATCCAACGTGAAAGAATGACCCATGGGCGTATTGATGCAAAACCGCCAAGCAGAAAACACCGTCGCGCTACTGAAAAAATCAACCCGCGTTGTGGCCCTGCGCCCTGGCGCTTGCGTTGTTATTTATGAGTGAAAAATCGACTTTGTTAATCGTGGACGACGAGAAGACGACGCGCGAAGGCTTGCGCGCGGCTCTCGAAGAACGCTACGACGTTTATGTCGCCGAGGACGCGAAAGCGGCGCTGGATTTGCTCGAAAGCGATAACTTTGACGTGTTGCTGACGGATTTCCGGCTGCCGAACGATGACGGTTTGAAGCTCATCGCCCGGGCCAAATCGTTGTCGAAGCCGCCGGTCTGCATTTTGATGACGGCTTATGGCTCGGAGGAACTTGCGGTGGACGCGATGAAACGCGGCGCCGACGATTACATCGCGAAAGGCCGTTTGCAGATTGATGAATTGGAGATGCGGATTGCACGTGCGTTGAAGCGGCAAAATCTGGAGGTGGAAAATATTTCGCTGCGTAAACAGCTCGATTCCCGGTTTGGGTTGGAAAACATCGTTGGCAAATCGCCGGCCATGCAGGAGATTTTCGAGATTGTCCAGCAGGTCGCCCCCACGCGGGCGACGGTGCTGGTCTTGGGTGAAAGCGGCACCGGCAAGGAACTCATCGCGAAGGCGCTGCACCAATTGAGTCCGCGGGCGAAGCAGCCGTTTGTGACGGTGCATTGCGCCGCGCTCGCGCCGACGTTGCTGGAAAGTGAGTTGTTTGGTCATGAGCGGGGTGCTTTTACCGGCGCTCACGAGCGGCGCATCGGTCGGTTCGAGCAGGCGCAGGGCGGCACCCTTTTTCTGGATGAGATTGGTGAGATTGACGCTACCATCCAGGTCAAGCTGTTGCGGTTTCTGGGCGAGCGGACTTTTGAACGGGTTGGGTCAAACAAAACCCTGATGGCGGATGTGCGGCTGGTGGCGGCAACGAATCGATCCCTCGCGGAGTTGGTTAAGGCCGGCAAATTTCGGGAGGATTTGTTTTTCCGCCTGCGGGTGGTGGAGATCGAGCTGCCCCCGTTGCGTGAACGAACTGGCGACATCCCGCTGCTGGCGCAGTGTTTTCTGCGGGAGTTTGCCCTGGAAAATGGGAAGCCGGTGAAAGATTTTACGGCGGACGCGCTCGAGGTCATGATGAATTACTCCTGGCCGGGCAATGTGCGCGAGTTGCGCACGGCCATTGAGCATGCTGTGGTGTTGAGCCGTAGTGAACGGATTTCGTTGCGCGATTTGCCGCCTTCGGTGCGCGGTGGCGGGTTGCCGGACGGCGCAAAATTATTGCCGGGAAAAGATTTGACGGTGAAGGAGGCTGAGAAACAATTGATCGTTCGCGCGTTGAAGGAAACTGATGGCAACCGGACGCGGGCGGCGCAAAAAATCGGCATGAGCCGGCGGACCTTTCACCGCAAGTTGCACGAGTATCACTTGGAAGGATTTTAAATTATGATGACCAGAGAGCGGATACAGGCGTTGATCCACGCGGTGGATGCTGGCGGCGGCCCCGGCTGGCTGCGGTTCATTCCGCTGGCGGTGGCGGTGCTGGCGCTGGCGGTGCTGTATGATCTGACGGCGTATCGCGGGTTCAATACGCCGGAAGCAATGGACGCTGCGCAGGTGGCGCGTCACCTCTCCGAAGGCAAGGGTTATTCGACGGATTTCATCCGGCCGTTCAGCGTTTATCTGGTGCGCAAGCACAACCAGGCCGGGCTGACCGGCGATATGGTTCTGACTAACACCGATTTCGCCCGGCTTAAGGGATCGCATCCGGACCTCGCCAATCCGCCGGTGTATCCGACGGTGCTGGCGGGAATGATGAAACTCTGCCAGCCGGATTGGAAGGCGGAGACGCGCAAGTTGTTCTGGTCGGAGGGGGGGCGCTTCACGCGCTACCAGCCGGAATTTCTCATTGCCATTTTTAACCAGATGCTCCTGATCGTGGTGGTGTTGTTGACCTTTCTGCTGGCGCGCGCATTTTTCGATCCGCTGGCGGCCTGGCTGGCGGCCCTCCTGACGCTCGGCTCGGATTTGCTGTGGAAGTTCAGCGTGTCGGGCCAGTCCACTCTGTTGTTGCTGGTGATTTTTCTGGGGCTGCTCTGGTGTCTGGTGAAAATTGAGGGGATTGTGCGCCAGGTGGACGGGTTGGTTAATCCAAGCAACCCCGTCGGTTTGGGGGAGGCCAATCCACCCGTTGGTGTGGCTGGAGGGCCGCCGCGTGGACCATCCAATGGATTGTTGCTGGAGAAGCGGCGGATCATTTTGGCCATGGCGGTTGGGGCGCTCGTTGGGCTCGGTGCGTTGACCCGGTATTCGTTCGGCTGGATGATTGTGCCGGTGGTGGTATATCTGGCGCTGTTTGGTGGAGTGCGCCGGACGGGTCTGGCGGTGGCGGCGTTTTTAACCTTCGCGTTTGTCGTGTCGCCGTGGCTCGCACGTAATCTCGCGGTGAGCGGCACGTTCTTTGGCACGGCTGGCTACGCGGTGGCGGAAGGCACGTTTGCTTTTCCGGGCTCGCGCTTGATGCAGTCGCTGAATCCGGACATGACCTCCGCGTACTGGGTGACCCCGTATCTTCGCAAGTTTATGGAAAATACGCGGGTCATTTTTCAGGGCGATCTGCTGCGGCTCGGCGGCGGTTGGGTGGGCATCTTGTTTTTTGCCAGCCTCCTGTTGGGTTTGCGCAATGTGGCCGCCCGGCGCCTGCGGTATTTCACGCTGATGTGTCTGGGTGTGTTTGTCGTGGTGCAGGCGTTGGGAAGAACCCAGCTGTCCGCGTTCGCTTCGGAGGTGAATTCGGAAAACCTGTTGGTGTTGCTTACGCCGCTGGTGATGATTTTTGGCGTGGCGTTTTTCTTGACGCTGCTCGACCAGATGAAGGTGCCTTCCCCCCAACTGCGGTTCGCGGTGATTGGTCTGGTGGTTGCGCTGGCTTGCCAGCCGCTCATCGCCACGCTGCTGCCGCCGAAGCCCTCGCCGGTCTCCTACCCGCCCTATTATCCGCCGGATGTCCAGAAGATTGCCGGCTGGATGCGCACGGATGAGCTGCTGATGAGTGACATTCCGTGGGCGGTCGCTTGGTATGGCCAGCGCCAATGCACTTGGACAACCATTAACTCCCAATATGAATATTATGCGCTCAACGACAGCGTCAAGCACGTCAGTGGCCTGTATCTCACGCTCAACACGCTCGACGCAAAACTATTCAGCGAATGTCTTCAGGGCGGCGTGGATAGTTGGGGCAACTTTGTCTATAAAACCCTTTCGGCCAACCAGCTCCCGCCCGGGTTTCCCCTCCGCAATTTCCCGTATGAAAGCCTGCTCTCCGGCCTTTTCTTGGCCGACCACCAGCGTTGGTGACCCGGGTGGGATCAGGTTGCCGCGCGCTGCAGTCGGTCGGCGATCCCCGACCATGCCGGCGTTTCCGGCGGCCTCTCCACGATGATCAGTTCCGCCCCCGCCTCGTCGCAGCGGTGCAGTTCCGCGTAAAGCGCCCGCGCAAATGCCTCCGCATCATGAGGGATTACGCTTACGTTCGCTGGGCCAAAGCCGGCGGGGACGTTCGTGTGCGCGATGACGTGGACGTCGGTGGTGGGCCATGGGCGGGTGGCCAGCTGCTTCCTCAAGTCCGCCTCATCTTGCCAGTCCAGCACCAGCAATTTTGCCTTTGGCGCATAATGTTTCTGCAACATGCCTGGACTGCGCGGCGTTTCTGGGGCGGCCACCTGCCGCGTGTCGCTGGTCACGGCCCCGCAAACCGCAGCGAGCGACTCCGCGTGGATCATTCCCGGTCGTAACACTCTCGGCGGATTCACTGTCAAATCCAGCACCGTGGACTCAATGCCCACTTGCGACTGGCCGCCATCCACAATCAGCGGAATCCGGCCGGCGAGTTGCGTGCGGACATGCTCCGCGTTCGTCGGTGAAATCTGGTTGGACAAATTCGCGCTCGGCGCCGCCAGTGGAAAACCGCATTCGCGGATCACCGCGGGCATGAATGGATGACTGGGCCAGCGCAGACCCACGGTGGCGCCGCCGCCGGTCACATTGTCGGGAATGGTTTCCGCCCGCGGCAGCACCAGGGTTAGCGGCCCCGGCCAGAAGGATTTTGAAAGTTTTTCCGCCAGCTCTGGCCAGCATTTTACGCAGCCTTGCGCCATCGCGTTGCTGGCGACATGGACGATGATCGGATTGTGCGCTGGCCGGCCCTTGATCTGGAATATTTTGGCCACGGCTTTTTCATCCAGCGCATTCGCGGCGAGGCCATACACCGTCTCCGTTGGCAGCGCCACCACTTCGCCCGCCCGTAGCCGTTCTGTCGCGCGCTGGACGGCGGCGGCGAACAGCGCGGGCGTGTGCGTGGATAAGGTTTCCGTTTTCATCCGAAATGATCGCGCGAAGCTCGCGCGGGCGGGGCCGGCAACATCTCTTTGAATCCGGGATGGCGACGGTCAGTTTTCGCCCGCTTTGCGTTCTTTGCGCGACTCATTCATATCGCAAAGCCTCAATCGGGTCGAGCCGCGATGCTTTCCACGCGGGGTAAAAACCGGAGACGATGCCGATGACCGCGCTGGAAACCACCGCGATGACGATCCAGAGGATCGGCGTGACGGTTGGCATATCCTTGAGGTAGGCGACCGTTTTTGAAAAACCGATGCCGCCCGCGATGCCGATCGCTCCGCCAATCGCGCTCAAGGTGACCGCCTCGATCAAAAATTGCACGAGAATGTCCGCCGCCCGCGCGCCGACCGCCATGCGGATCCCGATTTCGCGCGTCCGTTCGGTGACGCTGACAAGCATGATGTTCATGATGCCGATGCCGCCGACGACCAGCGATACCGCCGCGACGCCCGCGAGCAAAAAACCCATTGCGCGCGAAGTGGCCGTGACCGTCTGCATCAGTTCCAACTGGCTGCGCACGGTGAAATCCTGTTCCTTGCTGCGGTGTCTCGCGAGCAGCAGGTCGGTGATTTCCTGCTGCACCAGGCTGATCACCTTGTCATTGGCGGCCTGCACCTGGATGGAATTCACAAATGTGCGCGTTGTGATCCGGTGCATGTGGCTGGAATAGGGGACTACCACCACGTCATCCTGATCCTGGCCGAAAAGGTTGAACCCCTTCGCGGCCAGCACGCCGACGATCTGAAACGGTAGGTTGCGGATGCGGATCGTCTGGCCGACGGGATTTTCGTTGGGAAACAGCTGGTCGGCCACGGTCTTGCCGATGACGGCGGCTTTGGCCAGCGTGCGCACATCCGCATCCGAAAACATCGCGCCGAGCGCGATGTCCCAATTGCGGATTTGCGGATAATCCGGCGATTCGCCGAGCACTTGCGTGTTCCAGTTCAGGCCGTTCGCCAGCACCTGTGCGCGGTCGCGTACTTCGGGGCTGATGCCGACGACATTGGGCAGCCCTCGGATCGCCGCGGTGTCTTCCAGTGTCAGCGTCGGCGCGCTGCCCCAGCCGCCGCGCATGCCGCCGGTCGTAAAATTGCCGGAAAACACCGTGATGACATTCTCGCCCAGGTTGCTGACCTGGTCTTCCACCTGCTTGGTCGCGCCGCTGGTCAAACTGACTGCCCCGATCACTGCGCCAACCCCGATGATCACGCCCAGCATCGTCAGCAGCGAGCGCATCTTGTTTCGGCGCAGGGCGCGCTCGGCAATTTTGAGGGAGGCTAAAATTCTCATGATGCCAGTTTGACCGCTTGTTGTTCTTGGCGCAGCCGTTGCAGTTCGTTTTCTGCCACGGAACGGTTCGCCACGGCTTCGTCGGTGACGATTCGCCCGTCGCGCAAGATGACCATGCGTTTTGTGAAGCGCGCCACGTCCAGTTCGTGCGTGACCATGACGATGGTGATGCCCTGCTCATTGAGCTTTTGGAACACCCCCATGATTTCAATGCTCGTCTGGCTGTCGAGGTTGCCGGTCGGCTCGTCCGCGAGCAGCAGCGCCGGCCGGTTCACCAGCGCGCGGGCGATGGCGACGCGCTGCTGCTGGCCGCCGGAAAGCTGGTTGGGATGATGGCCGGCGCGCTCGCCGAGACCGACGAGTTCGAGCGCGTGATGGGCGCGCTCCACTTGCTCGTGGGCCGTGATGCGCTGGCGATTGTATTGCATCGGCATCTCGACGTTTTCCAGTGCGGATGTGCGTGAGAGCAGGTTGAAGCCTTGGAAGACAAACCCGATTTTTTCGTTGCGAACATCCGCCAACTGGTCGCGGTTCAGCGTCGAAACATCAATGCCGTCCAGCCAGTAATGCCCGCCGGTCGGTCGGTCAAGTGCGCCGATCATGTTCATCAGCGTGCTTTTGCCGGAGCCGCTCGAACCCATGATGGCGACAAATTCGCCCGGAAAGATATCCAGCGAAATCCCGCGCACCGCCTGAACGTCCACCTCGCCGGTGTGATACGTCTTTTTGATGGCGTCGAGTTTGATGACGGGATTGGTCTGCACGGGGTAAATCGTTTGGATTCAAATCACCGTCGCGGGAAACCGCCGCCGCCGAATGGGTTGGCAGGTGCGGCCGCAGGGGCGCTGGTTGAAACGACGCCGGTCACCACCCGCGCGCCTTCTTCTAGGCCGGAAATCACCTCGGTCGAAATACCGTCGCTGATGCCGGTTTTGATCTGGACCGACTGCAATTTTGCCTCCGCGTCTTCGCCTGTCGGCACAAAAACAGTGTGGAAAACCGGGCGTTCGCCGCGTCCTCGTCCGCCGCCGCGATGTCCTGCCGGCCCGCTGGCAAGATTTCCGCTGTTGGTCGTCTGGGCCGTTTGGATGGCCACGGTGTTGGTTAGCACCACGGCGTTGTCCGGCGGACGAAAGCGCAGCGCGCCATTGGGAACGATCAGCGCATTATCGCGTTGGGCCACGACGATGGAGACGTTTGCCGTCATGCCGGGCTTCAATTTGTAATCCGCGTTCGTCACCCCGATGACGCAGTCGTATGTGACCACGTTGTTGACTGTCGTCGGTGCATTACGGACCTGGACGACCGTGCCGTGAAATGTCCGTTCGGGGTACGCGTCCACCGTGAACGTCACCTCCTGGCCTTCGATGACGCCGCCGACATCCGCCTCGGCCACGGCGGAATCGATCTGCATCTTCGTGAGGTCGTTCGCGATTTGAAAAATGGTCGGCGTGCTGAAGCTGGAGGCGACCGTCTGGCCGAGTTCCACCGCTCGTGAAATCACCACCCCGTCCACCGGGGAGTGGATTTTGCAATAGCCCAGGTTTACCATCGCGTTGTTGAGCGAGGCTTGCTTGATCTTGACCATCGCGTCAGCTTCGTGCAGCGTGGCGACCGCCGTGTCGCGGTCCGATTGGGATATCAATTTGTTGGTGAACAACTCCATGGCGCGCACGGCTTCCACCTGTTGCAATTCCAGGTTCGCCCGGGTGTTGGCCAGATCGGCGGTGCTTTGCTCGACCGCCGCCTGGTAGGTGGAAGGGTCGATTTCCGCGATGACTTGATTCGACTTCACCACCGAATTGAAATCCACGTTCAGCTTGCTGATGCGGCCGGAAACCTGGCTGCCTACCGTCACGTTCACTACCGGGTTCAGGGTTCCGGTCGCCGTTACCGTTTTGATCAGTTCGCCGTGTGTCACCGTCGCCGTGTTGAAGCTTAAGGGCGCCGCGTGGCGATGGTGATAATAAAAATAGCCGCCCGCCGCCGCTGTCGCGATGACCGCGCCGGTCAATATCCATTTCCACCACCCGCCGCTTGATTTTTCCGCCATAAAATAAATAGTTTGATTCGCCTTTGCAGACCGAATCCGCAACCTTCAAGTTACGATAAATTCTGCCGCCGCCGCAATTTCAGTTTGTGCCTTTCGTCCCGTCTCGTAAAATCCCGCGTGCTTGTAACCTTTACCTCCCGGCTCGCTGCCACGCATTCCCTGTCGGTGGAGCAGGTGCGCCAGGCGGTCGAACTTCTGGCGGACGAAGCCGTTCCGGCGTCGGCCAAGGCTGATTTTCTTACCGCGCTCGCCCAAAAAGGCGAGTCGCCCGATGAAATTGCCGCCTTTGCCGCCGCCTTGCGCGCCAAATCCATACCCCTGCCGCTGAACCCCGAAACTCGGGCGCGCGAAATTCTCGACGTCGTGGGCACCGGTGGCGACCGCTTGAGCACATTTAACATCTCTACCACCGTCGCCATCCTGTGCGCCGCCGCCGGCGTGACCGTGGCCAAGCACGGCAACCGCGCCGTGACGTCCTCGGTTGGCAGCGCGGACGTGATTGAAGCCCTTGGCATCCGGGTGGACCTGTCGCCGGCGGATGCCGCTGGCGCGTTGCATGAACACGGTTTTGCGTTTTTATTCGCGCCTAATTTTCATCCGGCGTTCAAACACATCGCCCCCGCGCGGAAACTCTGTGCCGGGCGCGGCCAGCGGACCATCTTCAATTTCCTTGGCCCGTTGCTGAACCCGGCGCACCCCTCGGCGATGCTGGTCGGCGTGCCGCGGCCGGAGCTTTGTGAGCCTATGGCGCACGCTTTGCAATCGCTCGGCGTCCGTCGCGGCATGGTCGTCTGCGGGCTGGCCGGGGAAAATCATCTGGACGAGCTTTCTACCCTCGGTGCCACCCGGATTGCGGAATTTTATCAGGCGCGCGGGTTTGCGGTTTCAACTCTGTCGCCGGATAGTTTCCCGTTGCAGCCGGCGACGCTGGCTGACCTGCGGGGCGGCGACAAAATCGCGAATGCGGAAATCATCCGTCGCATTTTGCGCGGGGATGAGCGTGGCCCCAAGCGCGATGCGGTGCTGCTCAATGCCGGGGCGGCCTTGTTTGTTGCCGGGAAGGTGAGGTCGCTGGCGGAAGGTTGGGAGCTGGCCGGCGAAACGGTTGATTCCGGTCGCGCGGGCGGAAAGCTTTCGGAGCTGGCCGGCTGACTTCAGCGCGGCGTGTTCTTCTTCTCTTCGAGCGCGGCTTCGTCAGCCAGTTCCACGGCGGCGTAATGCAGGCCGAGGTTGTGCTGCGCGGTCTTGTCACCCTGGCGCGCGGCCCGGATGAACCATCGCACGGCCTCCTTGGGATCGTGTGGCACGCCGCGTCCGGTCTGGTAGCAAAGGCCGAGGTTGCATTGCGCGGGCGCCAGTTCCTGTTCGGCGGCGGCGAGATACCATTTGGCCGCCTCTTCAAAATCCTGTGGGACGACTTGGCCGTTTTCGTAAAAAACCCCGAGGTTGAACTGCGCTGCTGGATAGCCGCGCTCGGCCGATTCTCGATACCACTTGACTGCTTCGGCGTAATTTTGCGGTACGCCTTGGCCGGTTTCGTAGAGTGTGCCGAGGTTGCATTGTGCCGCCGGGTCGCCTTGCTCCGCCGCTTCGCGCAGCCATTTGGCGGCCTCGCCAAACTCTTGCGGTACCCCCTGGCCCATCCAGTAGCAGACCCCGAGATAGCATTGTGCTACGGGGTCATTCTGCTCGGCCGAGCGCCGGAACCATTTCACGGCCTCCTGGTTGTTCTGCTCCACACCTTGGCCGTTCTGAAAACAGACTCCCAGATAGCACTGCGCTTGCGCGTCGCCCTCCTGGGCCGCGGCGCGCATGGCTTCGAACGTGTCCCATGATTTCCGGTTGGTGGACATTATTTGCGAACAGTTGAAATTAACCGTTCAACCGCCAAACTCAAGCCATGATTTGACGGTTCCGGTTCTCGCGCTCCATGGGACCGGTGGCTGCCTGTCGGGCGCGGAGCAGTTTTTGATTTCAAACCACCGGCCTGCGCTTAACCTGCGGCATGAATTCCCGCTGGCTGATATTGTTGCTGCTTGTTGTCACCCTGAGTTTGACGCTTTCCATTCCAGTTCATGCCGGCGTCGTTTCCGCCACGGTTCCAGCTCCGCCGCCCGCCGGGACCGGCTATTTCAAACTCGGCACCACCAGGAACCCCGCCGGTCATGAGATCAACGTGAACAGCCGCAGCCTGCTGTTCGACGGCCAGCCGGTATTTCCGGTGATGGGCGAAATCCACTACTCGCGCCTCCCGCCGGCCGAGTGGCGCGAGGAACTTCTCAAGATGAAGGCCGGCGGCGTGGACATCGTGGCCACTTATGTTTTCTGGATTCATCACGAGGAAGTCGAAGGCCAATGGGACTGGACCGGCCAGCGTGATTTGAAGAAATTTCTCCAGACGTGCAATGACGTTGGCCTGAAAGTCATCGTTCGCTGTGGCCCGTGGTGCCACGGCGAAGTCCGCAACGGTGGTTCGCCGGACTGGGTGGTGGCACACAAGGATTGGAAACTGCGCTCAACGGACACGAACTATCTCGCCGCGACCAGGATCCTCTACGGCGAAATCGCCAGGCAGCTTCAAGGCGGACTGTGGAAGGACGGCGGCCCGGTCATTGGCATCCAGGTGGACAATGAATTCGGCGGTTCGCCAAATTATCTGATGGCATTGAAGAAAATGGCGATTGAAGCCGGCCTGGATGTGCCGCTTTACATCAAGACCGGCTGGCCGCCGTTGAAGACGCCGGTGCCGCTGGGCGAACTGCTACCGCTCTTCGGCGCGTATCCGGATGGATTTTGGAGCCGCAGCCTCCAGGCGATGGACGGAGCCGCTTGGGGAAATTTCACCTTCCGCATTACGCGCACCGACACCGGCATCGGTAACGACACGTTGAAGATGGACCAGAACGGCGACCCCGCCGGCACGGAAAAATATCCGCACCTGACGTGCGAGGTGGGCGGCGGGATGCCCGCGTCGTATCACCGCCGCATCAATTACGATCCGCGTGATGTCGAGGCGAACGTGCTGACGCAGCTTGGCGGCGGGAGCAGCTTGCTCGGCTATTACATGTATCACGGCGGCCAGAATCCCGAGGGCAAACTCTCGACGCTTCAGGAATCTTCGTCCACCGGTATGGCGAATGATTTGCCGGTGAAGAGCTATGATTTCAACGCGCCGCTCGGCGAATTCGGCCAGATCAATCCGCAGTATTATTGGCTGCGTCGGCTGCATCTGTTCCTCCACGACTTTGGCGCGCCGCTCGCCCAGATGCCCGCGACGTTGCCCGCAATTCGCCCTAACAGCAACACGGTTTTAACCACCTTGCGCTGGGCCGTGCGCTCGGACGGCAACCGCGGTTACGTCTTTGTGAACAATTACCAGCGCCTCCAGCCGCTCCCTGCGAAAAAGGATGTCCAGTTCAAGCTGAACCTGCCCGGCGGCGAGTTCGTCTTCCCTCAAAAGCCGGTGACGATTCCGGCGGACGTTTTCTTTTTCTGGCCGTTCAACCTCGACCTCGGCGGCGCGAAATTGATCTACGCCACGGCGCAGCCGGTTTGCCGCGACGACAACACGATTTATTTTGCGGAGACGCCCGGCGTAAAGGCGGAGTTTGTGTTCGATGGAAACAGCCTGATGAAGCGAGGAGCCTCGCAAGCTGTTTTCGAAATCGCCAAGCCGGGCCGTGACGCCGCCCTCAGGTTGAAAACCCAATCCGGCGGCGACATCCGCATCGTGCTGCTGGGCGAAACTGATTCGCTCTCCCTGCGGAAAGATGCTGCCGGCCACGCTGGCTTTGGTCGTGATTCGAAGCCTGGGGCCGTAGCCGTCAATACCGTCCTACTCCGGCCCGCCGGCCCGGCCCGGGAGATTCCGATAAGCGCCAAAACGCACCTCGCCGTTGCGCCGACGGATGCGGACTTCACCAATGCTGCCGTGTGGAACCTCAAGCTGCCGGCAATGCTGGATTGGTCCGCGCATCCGCTCCTTCGCATCCGTTACGTTGGCGACGTGGCGCGGCTGACGCTCGGTGGCCGGCTTCTCGACGACAATTTTTACAGCGGCCGTGAATTTGACCTGGGCTTGAATCGCTACGCGCCGGAAATCTTGGCTGGCGATCTGCGGCTGGAAATCCTGCCGCTGCGCAAGGATGCGCCCGTTTTTCTCGAACCGAAGGCCCGTCCGGATTTTGGTGCCAATGGGTCTTTGGTGGAACTTCAGTCCGTGGAGATCCTCCGCCAGGGCCGGGGTGAGCCCGGTTTGGCGGCTCCATGATTTTTTATCCGGTTCCGGCTTCGCATTGATTCGCCGGGGCAAGCGGCGTAATCTGCGGGCAAATTTAATGAAACTTCTTGTCATCGGTTCGGGCGGACGTGAACACGCCCTGGTCTGGAAGCTCGCGCAGTCGCCGCACGTCACGCAGATGTGGTGCGCGCCGGGCAACGCCGGCATCGCTCAGGAACGCCTCGCGAAAAATTCTTCGGCCGTGGAATGCGTGAATCTCGGCGCGGAAGATTTGCCCGGGCTGCTCGCTTTCGCGCAGGGAAAAAAGGCCGACTTCACTGTCGTCGGCCCGGATAATCCGCTCGCGCTCGGCATCGTGGATTTGTTCCAGTCGCACGGCCTCCGCATCTGGGGCGTGAACCGGCAGGCCGCGCAGTTTGAGTCTTCCAAGGTTTTCTCTCAAAAGTTCATGGAGAAATACGGCATCCCCACGGCCGCTGCTGGCACGTTCTCGGAGGCCGGGCCGGCCAAGGCCTTTTGCGCGACGCTTGGCGGCAAATGCGTGGTGAAGGCCGACGGCCTCGCGCTTGGCAAAGGCGTGCTGATTTGCGCCAGCCAGGCCGAGGCGGAAAAGGCCGTGGATGAAATCATGGTCGGCAAGGCGTTCGGCGCGGCGGGCGCGAACGTGGTCATTCAGGAATTTCTCGAAGGCACCGAGGTTTCGCTCCACGCGCTGTGCGACGGCAAGACCGCGAAGATTTTCCCCACTTCACAGGACCACAAGCGCGCGCTCGACGGCGACCTGGGCCTGAACACCGGTGGCATGGGTACTTACTCGCCCACGCCATTTCTCAACGACGCGCAGCTCGTCGACGTTGCCAAAAAGGTGCTCGATCCCTTCATGCGCGGCTGCGTGGCCGAGGGTATTGATTATCGCGGCCTGCTGTATCCCGGCGTGATGCTCACCAGGAGCGGCCCGAAGATTCTGGAGTTCAATGCCCGCTTCGGCGATCCGGAGACGCAGGTTTATCTCACCCGCATGGAAAATGATTTGCTCGAACTCCTCGCCGCCTGCGTTTGCGGCTCCCTCGGTTCGCTGGAGCTGAAATGGAGTCCGCTTGCGAGCGTCTGCGTGGTGATGGCCAGCGGCGGTTATCCCGGCAACTACGCCAAGGGCCGGCCCATCCTCGGCCTGGACGCCGCCGCAAAACTTTCCCACACCAAAGTCTTTCACGCCGGCACCGCCTTGAAGGACGGGCAGATCGTCACCAGCGGCGGCCGCGTGCTTGGCGTGACGGCGCTGGGCCGGGATTTGAAAGCCGCCCGGGCTGCCGCCTACGCCGCCGTGGATGAAATCCGGTTCGACGGCGCGCAATACCGCCGCGACATCGCGGCGAAGGCTTTGTGACGGGTGGGTGACCATGGGGGGCTTATGAAGCCGCCGGAATTTTTCAACTTCGCCACGGATATCCTTGACGGCTGGGCGCGGACGCACCCGCAGGGCTTGGGCTTGTGGTGCGTGGATGGTGTGAGCGGTGCGGAGCGGAAATTCACGTTTTCGGAGCTTGCCCGGCTGAGCGCGCAGGCGGCCAACGTTTTTCGCGCCCACGGGGTGCGCCGGGGCGATCGTGTGCTCATCATGCTGCCGCGCATCTGGCAATGGTGGGTGGTCATGCTCGGCCTGACGCGGCTGGGCGCCGTGCCGATTCCTGCGACGCTCCAGCTCATGCCGCGCGATGTGGCCTACCGCCTGGAGACTGCGCGCATCCGCGCCGTTCTCACCAACGCCGAGGGCATGGTCAAGGTGGATGGCTTTGACGGTCTGCGCCTGGCGACTTGTCCGACGCCCCCCGGGTGGGTGGATTTCAATTCCGCCATAGCTTCGGCCCCTGCGGATTTTGCCGGCGAACCGACGCGCGCCGACGATCCCGGCATCATCTATTTCACCAGTGCCACGACGGGCGAACCCAAGATGGTGTTGCACACGCAGGCCAGCTACGGCCTGGCGCATCGCGTGACCGGCGAGCTTTGGCTGGACTGCAAGCCTGGCGATATCCATTGGAATGTCTCGGATCTCGGCTGGGCGAAGGCCGCGTGGTCGAGTTTCTTCGGGCCGTGGCACATGGGCGCGTGTGTTTTTGCGGTGGATATCCACGGCAAATTTGATCCCGGCCACACGCTGGATCTGCTGTCGCGATTCCCCATCACGACCTGGTGCGTGCCGCCGACGGCGCTGCGCCTCATTGTGCGGCAGGATTTGGCCAGATGGAATTTCCCGCATCTGCGCCACTGCGTGACGGCCGGCGAACCGCTGAATCCCGAAATCATGAAGCTGTGGAAATCCGCGACCGGCCACGATCTTTACGAGGGCTACGGCCAGACGGAAAGCGTCATTCTCATCGGCAACTACCGCTCGCTGAATCCGGTCGTGCAGCCCGGGTCCATGGGCCGGCCCACGCCGGGGTATCAGCTCGCCTTGCTGGATGAGGAGTTGCGCGAGGTGCCGGCGGGCCGCGAGGGCGAGATTGCCGTGCGCGTGGCTCCGGATCGCCCGCTCGGCCTGTTTCGCGAATACTGGCTCAGTCCGGCGGAGACGGCCGCGCAATTCCAGGCCGGCTGGTATCTGACCCGCGACCGCGCCGTGCGCGATGCCGGTGGCTATTTCTGGTTCATCGGGCGCACCGACGATGTCATCAAAAGTTCCGGCTATCGCATCGGGCCTTTCGAAGTGGAGAGCGTGCTCCTGGAGCATCCCGCCGTGC
This sequence comes from uncultured Verrucomicrobia subdivision 3 bacterium, assembly GCA_903917705.1. Lineage (GTDB taxonomy): Bacteria > Verrucomicrobiota > Verrucomicrobiia > Limisphaerales > UBA11358 > UBA11358. The sequence continues at coordinate 26,885 of CAIXBQ010000103.1, forward strand.
TCGAAGCCGCCGTGGTGGGCCAGCCCGACCCGGTGCGTGGCCAGATTGTCAAAGCCTTTGTCATCCTGCGTCCGGAAGCGGCTGCGGGCGACGAGCTGAAGCATGAATTGCAGCAGTACTGCAAGCATGCCGCCGCACCCTACAAATATCCGCGCGAGATCGAGTTTGTCCGCGAACTCCCCAAGACCATCAGCGGCAAAACCCGCCGGGTGGAGCTGCGGAACCGGCCGGTTCCCGCCGCCGGCGCGGCGATTTAGGGGCGGATCCAGCAAGTCCCTTTACTTTTGGCTGCGGGTGGCGCATTTTCCTGTCTGATGAAAAAATGTGCGATGCTGTTTCTGGCCGCGGCGCTCTCCGCCGGCGCCGACGAACTGCCGGTGAGGATTTCCCTGCTGGAAAACACGGTCCTCTGCGTCCGGGCCAGCCATGTGACCGATCATTTTGCCGAACAGCTCCGGGCCGCCCGGTCCACGAATGTCTTTTCCGGCACCATTCTGGATCTGCGCTTCGCCGACGGCGATCACAGCCCGGCCACGAATGATTTCTTTGGCCGCACCACCCCGCTGGTCATTCTCGTCAACAGCCAGACGCGCGGTTCGGCGTTCACGCTAGTGTCGCAATTGCGGGCCGACGGCTGGGCGGTCGTCATCGGCTCCACCAACATCCCCCAAACCCTCCGGCCCGACATCTCGGTGCCCGTCAGCCCCACCGATGAGAAACGGTTTTGGGATGATCCCTATTTCACCGTGTCTCCGCCCGCCGGAGCGGTCGTCACCAATACGCTGCTGCCGTTTATGGACCACCTGAGCGAGGCTGAGCTCGTGCGCCGGAAAATCAAGGATGGCGAGGGCGGGCCGGAAGCCGCCGCCCTGCCGCGGCCGGAGCCGGTGCGAGTCATTCGCGACCCGGTGCTGGCGCGGGCGGTGGATTTGCTCAAGGCCCTGGCCGTGCTCCATCCCGCGCGCGGCTGATCCGCGCCGCGGCTCCCCCGGAATCGCCCGCCTGAACCCACCGCCATCACCGGTGGCCGCCGGACGGGATCAGGGTTGCTACTCGGCTGGCGCCACCACCTTTCGCATTGACGATTTGGCTCCGGCCAACCACCCTTTCCCCCCGCGTTTTTGATGAAAACGATTCTTTTTCTTTGTACGGGCAATGTCTGCCGCAGCCCGATGGCCGAGGGGCTGTTCCGCCACGCCGTCCGTGGCCGGGGCGAGTTCCGCGTCCTGTCCGCCGGCCTCGGCGCCCTGGACGGCCAGGTGCCCACGCCGCATTCCGTGCAGGCCATGAAGGAGATCGGCATCGATATTTCCGGCCAGCGTAGTCGCGCGCTCACCGCGGAGCTGGTGCGCTCGGCGGATTTGATCCTGGGCATGACCCACAGCCACACCGACACCGTGGCGCTGCTTTATCCCGCGGCCTCGGAAAAAACCTTCCTGCTCCGCGAATTTGACGAGACGCTGGAGCCTTACGAAAAGGACATCAGCGATCCCATCGGCTCCCCGTATCATGTTTATGTGGACTGCCGCGACCAGATCGAGCAGGGCATCGTCACCCTTATGAAATTTATGGAACAACAAAACTTCCTGTCGAAAAATCAAAACCCGGCCTCCCCGGCCATCGTGAACTTCGCGCTCGGCGCCGACCACGGCGGCCTGGAGCTAAAGGAAACGCTCAAGGCCTTCCTCCGCGAACGCGGCCTGACCGTCAGTGATTTTGGCGCCGCCACCCGGGATCCGGCGGATGATTATCCCGATTTCGCCCTGGCCGTGGCGGGCGCCGTGGCGGCCGGCCGGGCCGAGCATGGCCTGCTCGTTTGCACCAGCGGCGTGGGCATGTGCATCACGGCCAACAAGGTGGCCGGCGTACGCGCCGCGCTTATCGATGATGAGGAATCCGCCACGCTTTGCCGCCAGCACAACGACGTGAATGTCCTGTGTTTGAGCGGCCGGAAAACCACCGCCGACCTCGGCAAAAAAATCCTCGCCGCGTTCATCGCCGCCAAGTTCGAGGGCGGCCGCCACGAGCGCCGCGTTTTGAAGATGGATGCGAAGTTCGCCCCCGCCAGTCTGCGCCTGAGCCAGGTCGACCCCGAGGTCGCCACCGCCATCGACCATGAGCGCACGCGCCAGCAGGAGAATATCGAGCTGATCGCCTCCGAGAATTTCACCAGCCCGGCCATCATGGAGGCGCAGGGCTCCGTGCTAACCAACAAATACGCCGAGGGCTACCCCAAGAAGCGCTGGTATGGCGGCTGCGAGAATGTGGATGTCATCGAGCAGCTCGCGATCGACCGCGCCAAAAAGCTGTTCGGCGCCGAGCACGCCAACGTCCAGCCGCACTCCGGCTCCGGCGCGAACATGGCCGTTTATTTCGCGTTCCTGAAGCCCGGCGACAAGATGCTCACCATGGATTTGAGCCACGGCGGGCATCTGACCCACGGCAACAAGGCAAATTTCTCCGGCAAATTCTTCGAGATCGTCCACTATGGCGTGAACCGGGAGACCGAGCGGATCGACTACGAGCAGCTCGCCGCGATGGCGCGTGAACACCGGCCCAGGATGATCACCGTCGGCGCCAGCGCCTATTCCCGCGTCATTGATTTTCAGCGCATGGGCGAGATCGCCCGCGAAGTCGGCGCGTATCTCCTCGCGGATATCGCGCACATCGCCGGCCTCGTCGCGGCGGGCATCCATCCCAGCCCCATCGCGCACGCCGATTTCGTCACTACCACCACGCACAAGACCCTGCGCGGGCCGCGCGGCGGCTTGATCCTGACCCGCGAGAAATACGCCAAGGAAATCGACTCCATCGTCTTCCCCGGCATCCAGGGCGGGCCGCTCGAGCACGTCATCGCCGCCAAGGCCGTTTGTTTTCATGAGGCCCTGTCGCCGGGCTTCAAGGCCTACCAGCAGCAGATCGTCAAGAATTGCGCCACGCTGGCCGCCGGCATGGGCCGCAACGGTTACCGCCTCGTCAGCGGCGGCACCGACAACCACCTGGTCCAGGTGGACGTGGGCGCGAAGGGCATCACCGGCAAGGAATCGCAGATCGCGCTCGATGAGGCCGGCATCACCGTCAACAAGAACACCATCCCGTTCGAGACCCGCTCGCCGTTCCAGGCCAGCGGCATCCGGCTGGGCACCGCTGCCGTCACCACGCGCGGTATGCAGGAGGCCGAAATGGCCGCCGTCGCCGACATGATCGCCGAGGTCCTCATGGACATCAAAAATGTGGACGCCGCCCACGCTGTGCGCGCCCGCGTGCGCGCCCTGACCGCGAAATTCCCACTGCCGTATTGAAGCCGCATGTTCAGTGTCGGACAAAAAGTCGTTTTGGTGGATGACCGCTGGCCGGAGACGGTGAAGCAGATCTACCTCGCGCTGCCCGTCAAGGGCAGCGTCTATGTCGTGCGCGCCGTGCGCGTGGGCGTGAAGGCGGATGAGCTCATCATGGACCTCCGGCGCGTGCTGGAGCCGTCGCTGCTGCTCGTCGGCCTTTACAATCCCGCCAATCATCTCGGGGTGGAAGCTGGGTTCGCCGCCAGCCGTTTCCGCGCGCTCGACGAGCTCAAGCAGGAGAACGTCGAGGAAAAAGAAGCCGTGGCTTGAGCCGCGACCTTGGAGCCCTTCCTTCGGTCTGAACCCGCGCCTCGCACTGGCCGGCGCTCTCCGCCGGTTTTCCTGGCCGTTGCGGGCGGGGCGGCCTGATTTCGGAATTGACTTGGCGGGCCGGATGGGGGAAGCTGTCGAAAGTTGACTGCGAAACTCCCCTTGCCGGTTTAAGGATGAAATTCCACCGGTTGGTAAATTCAAATTGAACTTTTCCTGACGCAGCCCGTCCAATGCGGGACGAATCATCCCGTTGCATTGCCGGCTGCCAGCGGAGTCCCCGGTCAGCCAACCAAATAACATTTATGGCCAGAATTCCCGTTAAAAAAGAAAAAGCACCGCGCAAGCCGGCCAAAGCCGCCGCGCCCCCCGCGGAAACGCCCGTGCCTGAGGCGCCGGCCGCCGTGGCGCCCGTGATCGAACCAACGCAGCCCGCGCCCGCGCCGGTGGAGCCGGAAGCGGCGCCGGAACGCACGGTGGACAGCATCAAGGCGGCGGCCAAGGAGGATGCGCGGAAGGATACCGCGATGTTCCTCCCGCCGGAATCGTCGGACGAGCTGCGGCCGCCGTCCGCCCCGGTGGAGCCGACGAATGACGACGCGCGCTTCACGGAGCGGCGCGGGTATCAGCGCGACAAGATCGCCTCCTCGATGAACATCGCCAAACTGCAGGCGATGCAGATGTCGGACCTCAACGCGATGGCGAAGGAGTTCGGCGTGGAGAATTTCGGCACGATGCGCAAGCACGAGGTCATCTTCCACATCCTCTCGAAAAATGCGGCGCGCTCGGGCGTGCTGTTTTCGGAGGGCGTCATCGAGGTGCTGCCGGAGGGCTTCGGCTTTCTGCGCTCGCGGAGCTTCAATTACCTGCCGTGCCCGGAGGACATCTACGTGTCTCCGTCGCAGATCCGGCGTTTTGACCTGCAGACGGGCAACCTGATCACCGGCCAGATCCGGCCGCCGAAGGAAAAGGAGAAGTTTTTCGCGCTGCTCAAGGTGGAGGCCGTGGACGGCGAGGATCCGGACAAGGCGAAGGAAAAGACGCATTTTGACAACCTGACGCCGCTGTTCCCGAACCGGCGGTTCATTCTGGAGACGGCGGCGGATGAGTTGAGCACGCGCGTTCTGGACCTGGTCTGCCCCATCGGCAAAGGCACGCGCGGCCTGATTGTCGCGCCGCCGCGCACGGGCAAGACGGTGCTGATGCAGAAGATCGCCAACGCGGTGCTGAAAAACAACCCGGAGACGTATTTGTTCATCCTGCTGATCGACGAGCGCCCCGAGGAAGTGACGGACATGGAGCGCAGCTGCAAGGGCGCCGAGGTGATCTCCTCGACGTTCGACGAGCCGCCGGAGCGCCATGTGCAGGTGGCCGAGATGGTCATTGAAAAAGCCCGCCGCATGGTGGAGCAGAAGCGCGATGTGATGATCCTGCTGGATTCCATCACGCGCCTGGCCCGCGCCTACAATACGGTGCAGCCGCATTCCGGCAAGATTCTTTCCGGCGGCGTGGACGCGAACGCGCTGCACAAGCCGAAGCGCTTTTTCGGCGCGGCGCGCAACATCGAGGAGGGCGGCTCGCTCACCATCATGGCGACGGCGCTCGTGGACACCGGCAGCCGCATGGATGAAGTCATCTTCGAGGAGTTCAAGGGCACCGGCAATATGGAGGTGCACCTGGACCGCGCGCTGGTGGATCGCCGCATCTTTCCGTCCATCAACATCGAGCGCTCCGGCACCCGCAAGGAGGAATTGCTTTACCATCCCGACGAATGCAGCCGCGTGGTCATGCTGCGGCGCGCGCTCACCGGCGTGCCGCCGGTGGAGGCCATGGAGCTCATGCTCGGCAAGCTGAAGAAGACCGGGAGCAATATCGAGTTCCTGCTCAACATGACGGTGAGCTGAAACGGTTTGGCCGGCCAAGTATCCCTTTTTTGGCGACGGCAGGACAATTTCTGCTATGCTAATGCCAAGGAAGGTTTCGCCACCGGCGGTGGAACCCGCTATTTAGAAAGCATCATAATGAAGCATTTCGCCCAATCCAAGGCGCTGCCCCCCGTGGCGGCGGCTTTGCTGTTGTTCGCCATCGCGGGCTGCGGCCGGGATGACGTCAAGGTCTACCATGTGGCCACCAACGACGCCGCCGTGGCCGTCCCGGCCGGCGCCGCGCCGGAGGCGATGGCTATGCCGGGGAATCTGCCCGGCGATATGGCGGTGCCGGACAGCGGCAATCCGGTGAAGTTGAAATATGCGCTGCCGGAGGGCTGGAAGGAAAAAGCCCTGACGCAGATGCGCGTGGCGAGTCTCGAGGTTTCCGGGGACGGCAAGACGGCGGATGTGAGCGTCATTCCGCTCGGCGGCGCCGCCGGCACCGACCCGGCGAACGTGAACCGCTGGCGCGGGCAGGTGGGGTTGCCGTCGCTGCCGGATGCCCAGCTTCAGACGCTGGCGGAAAAAGTCCAGATCACCGGCCAGCCGGCGGATTTGTATGACCTTGCCGGCACGGCGCCCGGCAGCGGCGACCCGGAGCGGATTCTCGGCGCCATTTTGCATGGTGACGACACCGTCTGGTTTTACAAGATGACCGGCGACGCGGCGCTCGTGGAAAAACAGAAGCCGGCCTTCATCGCGTTTTTGAAATCGGTGGAGTTCGAGAAGCTGGCCGCGCCGTCCACGATGGATTTGAGCCAGCTGCCGCCGTCGCATCCGGCCCTGCCGGGCATGGCTGCCGGCAGTCCGGCGGAGCCCGCCGCGGCCGCTGCGGATAAACCGGCGTGGACCGTTCCGGCCGACTGGAAGGAAGGCCAGCTGGCCCAATTTCTCGTTGCGAGATTTGTCATTCAAGGCAGCGGCGAGGCCACGGCGGCGGTGAATGTCAGCCAGCTCTCGGGTGACGGCGGCGGTCTGCTGCCGAACGTGAACCGCTGGCGCGCGCAGCTCGGCTTGCCGCCCGGTTCGGATGCCGATCTCGCCAGGCTGCCGCTGCTGGATGTCTCCGGCGCCAAGGCCACGCTGGTGGACATCGCCGGCACCGATCCGCGTTCCGGCCAGCCCGCCCAGCTGGTCGGCCTGGTGCTGCCGCTCGGCGGCCAGACCTGGTTTTACAAGCTCATGGGCGACCCGGCCGTGGTCGCGCCGCAGAAGGCCGCGCTGATCAAGTTTGTGCAATCCGCCAAATACCCCGCCGATGCCCATTAATAAAATCCTCGGCCTCTTCACGTCGCTCCGGCTCACGTCCGTGCTGCTGGCGTTTTCGATCATTCTGGTGTTCGTCGGCACGCTGGCGCAGGCGGATGAGGGGCTTTACGCCGTGCAGGCGAATTATTTCAACCACTGGTTCGTCGTCGGCTTCCACATGTTCGGGAAGCATATCCCGTTCATCCTGCCCGGCGGCTATCTCATCGGCACGCTGCTGCTGGTGAACCTCGTGGCGTCCCACATCTACCGGTTTGAATTCACGATGAAGAAAACCGGCATCCAGCTGGCGCATGCGGGCGTGATCGTGCTGCTCGTCGGTCAGCTTTCCACCGTGCTGCTGGCGCGCGAATTGCAGATGCACTTTGCCGAGGGCGAGGCGCGGAACTATTCCGACAGCGCCACGGATTATGAGCTGATTTTTGTCTCCGGCGACGAAATCACGGCGGTTCCCGAATCCCTGCTGAAGGCGGGCGGCGTGCTGAAAACCCCCAGCCTGCCGTTCACGGTCCGGGTGAAGTCATTCTGGCGCAATTCCGATATGAACTTCCGCGCGCCGATGATGCAGAACGCCCCGCCGCTCACCACCAACGGCGTCGCCCGGAACTTTGATTTCCGCGGGCTGGCCGATGTGAAGGAGATGGACCAGCGCAATATCCCCACGGCGGTGCTCGAGTTCTCCGCGGCATCCGGCCCGCTGGGCGTGTGGGTGGCCAGCGATTGGACGACCGACCCCGCACTCGTCGAGGCGGTGCGCAGCAGCTACGCGCAGATGGGCACGGGCATGGCGCAGAAGATCGTCGCGCAGCTGGTCGCGCCGCAGACGATTGCCGCGGGCGGGAAGCAATACACCTTTCTGATCCGGGCGGCGCGGGTGGTCCATCCGTTTTCGCTGACGCTGCTCAAGGCCACGCACACGGTTTATCCCGGCACCGACATCCCCAAGGATTTCCGCAGCCGCGTCCGCATTGACAACCCGCAGACCGGCGAGCGGCGCGAGGTGGAGATTTCCATGAACCATCCGCTGCGCTACGGCGGCTATACTTATTATCAATACCAGATGGATGCTGGGCAGGCCGCGCAGATGGCGGGCCGCACGGCGACCTCCGTGCTGTCGGTCGTGCGCAACCCCGGCTGGTTGACACCCTATATCGGGTGCGCGATGGTGGGGGCCGGTCTGGTGATCCAGTTCTTGTATCACCTCGCCGGGTTTGTCACCAAACGAAAGGCCAAATGAAAAAGTGGATCCCCATCGTCCTGACCGTCGTGATGGCGCTGTGGTTTTTCGGCAAACTGCAGCCGCCGAAGGACAAGGATTTCGCGTTCAGCGAATTTGCGCGGCTGCCCATCACCGCCAACGGCCGCATCGTCCCGCTGGACTCGCTGGCGCGGAACTCGCTGATGGAAATCCGCGAGAAGCAGACGCTTTATCTTGAACCGTGGAAAGCGTGGTACGAAAAGCAAAAGAAGGTCTCCGCGACCGAGTGGCTGGCGAATGTGATGATGAATCCCGCCGTGGCCGACGAGTGGCCGGTGTTTCGTCTGGATAATCCCGACTTGATCTCGCTGCTGAAGCTCCCGGACAAGGACGCCGCGAAGAAATCCGACGGCAAGCATTATTCGTGGAATCAGATCCAGCCGTCGCTGGAGACATTTGACAAGGAAAACGAGCGGGTGCAGAAAAAAGAGGCTTCCGCCCGCACCGCCTACGAAAACGCCATCGCCAAGCTGCAGCAGCGGCTCACGCGTTACATCCAGTTGAAGAACGCCGTGCAGCCCGCCTCGGCGCAGGACTGGCCGGCGGAGCTGGCCGCCTTTGAGAAACTGATCCCCGCGGGGGTCGCCGCCGCCCAGGCGCAGTCCGCCGGCCGGGAATTTGACACGAATAATTTCAGCGCCTTCATCGCCAGCGTGGAACGCTTTCAATACATGGCCAGCCTGGAGCCTCCGCTGATCCTGCCGCCGAACGGCGCGCGGGAATGGCGCCGCATGGGCGACGCTCTGCTGGACGCCCCGCGGCCGAACGGTGTGGCGATTGACCCGGCCGTCCGCGCCTACGCGAACCTGGCCGGCGCGCTCGCCGGGAACCAGCCGGAAGCCTTCAATGCCGCCCTGAAAGACCTGCGGTCGCTGCTGGTGCCGGCCCAGTCCAAGGCGCTGGCCAAGGCGCAGGCGGAGGCGTTCTTCAACCAGATGGAGCCGTTTTACAATGCCATGGTGATTTACATCCTCGCCGGGCTGCTGGCTTGCTTCTCGTGGTTTAATCTGTCCGAGACCCTGCGGCGCAGCTCGGTGTGGCTCATCGGCCTGGCGTTTTTGATCCATACGACGGGACTCATTTACCGCATGGTGCTCGAAGGGCGGCCGCCGGTGACGAATCTTTATTCCTCCGCCATCTTCATCGGCTGGGGCGCGGTGTTGCTGGGCTTGATCCTGGAAAAGTTTTACAAGAACGGCATCGGCTCCGTGGTTTCCTCCGCCATCGGCTTCATCACCCTCATCATCGCGCATCACCTCGCGCTGGAAGGCGACACCATGGAAATGATGCGCGCCGTGCTGGATACGAACTTCTGGCTGGCCACCCACGTGGTGACCGTGACCATCGGCTACGCGAGCACCTATGTGGCGGGTTTCCTGGCGCTGATTTACATTCTCCGCGGCGTGTTCACCCGGACCTTGGACGAAGCCACCGGCAAGGCGCTCGCGCGGATGATTTATGGCATCGTCTGCTTCGCGACATTGTTCAGCTTTATCGGGACAGTGCTGGGTGGCATCTGGGCGGACCAGTCCTGGGGCCGCTTCTGGGGTTGGGACCCCAAGGAGAACGGCGCGCTCATCATCGTCCTGTGGAACGCCCTCATTTTGCATCTGCGCTGGGGCGGCATCATCCGGGAACGCGGCCTGATCAATTGCGCCATCTTCGGCAACATCGTCACTGCGTGGTCGTGGTTCGGCGTGAATATGCTGGGCATCGGGCTGCACAGTTACGGCTTCACCGAGGCGGCGTTCAAGTGGCTGGTCTTGTTTGTGGTCAGCCAGCTCGCCTTCATCGCTCTCGGCCTGCTGCCGGCGCGGCTGTGGAAAAGCTTCAAGGCCCGCACCGTCCAATCCGCGTAGCGGCTTTCGGCAGAAAGCCGCCAACACCATTTTCAAGTCAACTTGGTTTCAAGTTGGCGGCGCTCTGCCGAGACGTCGCTACCAGCCTTGCCGGCGATTTAATCGTCTATTTATTGGACACTTCGGCCGGACGGCCGCTTTTCCCATGCTTCCGAAGGTCATTTCCTATTTAGCGGGTGGCTCCGAACGAAGGAAATAGTCTCCGCTATCCAGGAAATGACCTTCGGAAGCAGGAAATAGTCGTTTCCTGGATAGCGGATGGCTTCGAACGAACGAAATGGTCATTTCCTAGATTGCGGACGCCTTCGAATGAATGAAATAGCCATTCAAATTATTTGAACGACATTTTCAATACAGAAATAGTCTCCCCAATTTTTTGAACGACCTTTTCACGCTTGCAATGCCCTCCGCTAATTTAGCGGGTCGTATTGTATGCTTACAATGGCCTCCGCAATTCCAGCTGGTGGCTTTGTAAGCTTACAAAGATCATTTCCAATTTAGCGGGTCGTATTGTAAGCGTACAATGGTAATTTCCTGTTTGGCGGATGGCATTGTAAGCATGCAATGGTCATCTTTTTGGCCGGAACGACCCAAACAAGCGTTGGAAGGCCATGGTCTGGATTTAGGAGGACTCTGGGAAGGTTCAGGCGGACATCCCGGTTTTCCCCAGGCCGTCCGGCGTCACGGAAGCGCCAAGTGGTTGGTCTCAAGTCCGGTGAGCTGGAGCAATTGGCGCAGACTGGAGGCCATGGTCGCTTGCACGCTGCCGTCGGCCAGGCCGATATTTCCTGAGTTGATGTGGCGGGTCGCCATCCAGGCGACGGGATCGTTCGTCCCGATTGACCGCAAACCCGGCCGCAGCGGCACGCCGCCAACTTGAAAATTGCTGTCGCCGGAAAGCATCAACTGCGGATTGACGTCGTTGGTCACATCCAGGCCGACGAAATAGCTGATGTTGGAATTGGAGAGTTCCGCAAAGTTGGTCGCCCCAATCCGCGCCGTATCTTCCGGGCAAACCAGGATCTTCGTTAAGCTCAATTCGTTCGACATCACCTGAAAGACTTGCGCCACATTTCCGGTGGCGGCCATTTCCATCGCGCCGCCTGACTTTGTGGGAACGGCCATTGGCGACAAGTCGCTATTGTCGCCTTCCCAAATCCGGTAGGCCAGACCGATTTGTTTCAGGCAATTGGTGCAGCCGAGTTTGGAAGAACGGCGGGTGGCCTTGGACAATGCGGGAAGGAGCAGAACCGCGAGAACCATCACGATGGCGATGACCACGCCGACTTCAAACAGGGTCATCGCGGCGTTGCGTTGGGAGGAAAGGCGCGGTTGCATGACCGCGGGAGTTATTTCGCCATGTTCAGCGCGTAAACGATCAAACCGATGATGACGACGCCGACGACAATGCCGATCACCAGGAAAACGCGGTTGGTCTTGTTGGACTTTTTGGAAAAGGCGGCGTTGGTGTCGAAGCCGCCCACGCGGGTGCCGCTTTCCTCGAGATCGCTCATCTTGACGCCGCGCGACATGACCATGGTTGCATCCACCGGACTTTTCCGGGGGGCGGGCGGCGGCGGGGCGGACGGGGCGGACGCGACCGGCGCCGGCGCCGCGACGGGCTTGCCGTCGTCTATCTTCAGTTCCACCTGGCCGAAGCGCAGGGTCTGGCCGGGCTTGAGGACGATCTCGGTAAACTTTTCGCCGTTGAGATACGAGCCGTTTGTCGAATTGAGATCCTTGATGACGATCTCAGTGCCGCGCAGGATGATCTCGGCGTGATGGCTGGAAACCGACGGGTCGGGAATCTGAAAGGTGTTATCCTCCACCCGGCCAACCGTCGTGCGCTCTACGTTCAGCTCGAACGTGCGACCGGTCATGCCCTGGTTCAGGATAACAAGTTTGGCCATAGATTGTTTCGGCAGATTATGAGCGCGGCGGCTTTCAAGTCAAACGCAAATCTGAGGCGGGGTGTTTCATCCGCGCTTTTCGATTAGCTGCCGGAATTCCGCAAACAGCGGCGTGGAATCGTGCGGTCCGGGCGAGGCTTCGGGATGGTATTGCACGCAGAACACCGGTTTGGTCTTGTGCCGCAATCCTTCGACGGTCTGGTCATTCAAATTGAGGCGGTTCACCGCCACGTCGGCCGGCAGGCTGTCCGGGTCCACGGCGAAACCGTGGTTTTGCGAGGTGATCTCCACCCGGCCGGATTCCAGGTCCTTCACCGGCTGGTTGCCGCCGCGATGGCCGAATTTCAGCTTGAAGGTTTTCCCGCCGAGCGCCTGGCCGAGAATCTGGTGGCCGAGACAAATCCCGAAAATCGGGATGCCGCTGTCGAGCAGCGTCTTCACTTCGCGGACGATGTAATCGAGCGCCGCCGGGTCGCCGGGGCCGTTCGAGAGGAAAATCCCCGCCGGCTTGTGCTTGAGCGCGTCGGCGGCGGTGGCGGTGGCCGGCAGGACCTGCGTCGCGAAACCGTGCTGCCGCAGCCGGCGCAGGATATTGTACTTCATCCCGTAGTCGAACGCGACAATCGGGATGTCCGCCGGCGGCAGCGGCTGGCGCATGTTGCGCGCGTCGGCAAATTTGATGCCGCGGACCAGGTCGAACGCCGCGCTCTGCTCGTCCTTTTCGTCCCAGCGGAACGCCTTTTTATGTGTGACTTCCTTGACGTAGTCCACGCCGACGAAGACGAATTCCTGCGCCCGCTTGACCGCCTCGGCTTCGGTGATCTTTTCGGTGGAAATGAAGCCGTTCAGCGCGCCGCGCACCCGGAGTTTCTTGGTCAAGGCGCGGGTGTCAATGCCCTGGATGCCGGGGATCCCGTTCTTCTCCAGGTATTCCGCCAGGGAAGCGTCCGCGCGCCAGTTGCTCACGACCGGCGAGAGTTCGCGGATGACAAAGCCCGCCGCGTGCGGCCGCCACGATTCCACGTCCTGCGAATTGACCCCGTAGTTGCCGATGAGCGGATAGGTCATCGTGACAATCTGGCCCTTGTAGGACGGGTCGGTGAGGATTTCCTGGTAGCCCGTCATGGAAGTGTTGAAACATACCTCGCCGCAGGCTGACGCTTTCGCGCCAAAACCCGTGCCGTGGAAAATGGAACCGTCTTCAAGGGCCAGAATCGCTTTCATCAAAATCGCGCTATACTAAAGTCGCGGCGCGGCCGGTTCAAGTTTTAACAAAACGGGCGCGGCAGTTTTTGCCGCGCCCGCACTCCGGCGAACCAGGAGAATCTTATTTTTTGAACCCTTCCAGCTTGGCGATGAACGCCTTCGGGCCGCCTTCCGCATAACCGACCTGCCGGCCGATTTCCTTGCCGTTTTTGTCCAGCACGATCAATGTCGGGAAGCCGCTGATTTTATATTGTTTTTTCAACGCGGCGTTGGCCGTTTTCAGATCGGCGTCCTGGACTTTCTTGTGCGGATAATCCAGCTCCACCAGCACGACGTTTTTGGCGGCATATTCCTGGAACTCGGGTGTGTCGAGGACCTCCTTGCGGAACTTGATGCACCAGCCGCACCAGTCCGAGCCGGTGAAATCCATGAGCACGATTTTGTTTTCGGATTTCGCCTGTGCCTGGGCTTTGGGCAGGTCGGTTAGCCAGGCGGCTTCCGCCGCGTTCACCTGCCAACAAATCGTGGCAGCCACCATTGCAAGGAGCAGTTTTTTCATAATTGTATATAATCCGGCGTCGGAGTTTAGACCGCCACCTGGTCCGGTCGTTCAACCAAAACACTTTTACCGGCGACGATCGTGGCCGCCGCCTTGCCCTTGAGCGTCCAGCCGAAAAACGGATTGTTCTTCGATTTGCTCGCCGAATCGTCGCGGTTGAATACCCATTCCTGTTCCGGGTCAAACACCGTCACATCGGCGTCCGCGCCGATGCCCAGCGTTCCTTTGTTCAGCTTCAGCAGTCGCGCGGGGTTGATGGTGAACTTCGCGATCATGTCCGTGAGCGAGATCCGTTTCGTGTGGACGAGTTGCATGAGCGCCAGCGCCAGCTCCGTCTCCAGCCCGGTGATGCCGAACGGGGCATAATCAAATTCGACCTCCTTTTCGAAATCGCAGTGGGGCGCGTGGTCGCTGCACAAAATATCAATCGTGCCGTCGGCCAGGCCTTCGAGGATCGCCTCGCGGTCCCGGGCTGAGCGGAGCGGGGGATTCATTTTGAAGTTGGTGTCATATTGCGGCCAGGCCGGCAGCTTGCCGGGTTGCGATTTCGCCAGCAGCTTGCCGTCGTTACTCCAGAATTTATCGCTGCCGGCCACCGCTGCGTCGGTCAGGGTGAAATGGTGCGGGCAAGCTTCGCCGGAAATGGGGACGCCGCGTTTCTTAGCCGCCCGGATCAGGGCGACGCTGCCGGCCGCGCTGAGGTGCTGGCAGTGGATTTTCGCGCCGGTCAGTTCTGCCAGCAGGATGTTCCGCGCCACGATCATTTCCTCGCCCGCCGCCGGCCAGCCGCGCAGGCCGAGCGCCGTGCTCCAATAGCCCTCGTGCATCACGCCGTCGGTCACGAATGAATAATCCTGGCAATGGTCGAACAGGGGCAGGTCGAACATCTTCGCGTATTCGCAGGCGCGGCGCATGAGGTCGTTGTTCTGCACGCAATGGCCGTCGTCGGTGATGGCCACGACGCCGGCCTTTTTCAAGCCGCCGATCGGCGCCATCTCCTCGCCGGCGATGCCCTTGGTGATCGCGCCCGTCACAAACACGTTTACGATGCCCTCGCGGGCGGCGCGTTCGTGGATGAGCGCGACGGTGCCGGCATTGTCAATCGCCGGCGCCGTGTTGGGCATGCAGACGACGGAGGTGAATCCGCCGCGGGCGGCGGCGGCGGTGCCGCTGGCGATGGTTTCTTTCGCGGTTTGGCCGGGTTCGCGCAGATGGACATGCAAGTCAATGAGGCCGGGCGAAACGATTTTCCCTTTTGCGTCAAGCCGCTCCGCGCCGGTGGGGGCGGGCAGTTTGGCGCCGATGGCGGAGATTTTGCCGTCGAGGATCAGGACGTCGGCAATGGCATCAAATTTGTTGGCGGGATCAATCACGCGACCGCCGGTGAGAAGCAGCGAATTCATCGGCGCGAGCGTAGCGCGGCGCGATTGACAAGGCAAGTGCGGGCGCTATGATTTGAGCCGTTGCGGGTGTAGTTCAATGGTAGAACGGAAGCCTTCCAAGCTTCATACGTGGGTTCGATTCCCATCACCCGCTCCATTGATTATCAACGACTTGCGAAGCGGTGCAAGTAAAGTGCAAGTAAATTAGGGTTTTTTGGAGGGCACCGGATTTGCAGTCAACTGGCTCGGATTTCGACCGATTTGGACACATCATTTCGATTTTCAAGGAAGTTTTTTTAACCCGCCTCAGCCAAAATTTGAGCCAAACGACCAGTAAATCTAACGCCGGTTTTCGTTGGGATGGGTCGCTCGGTTTCCGGTTTGGGTGAGGGGGTATCAATGGTGGCTTTCAATCCGGTTTTGGCGTTACGCCATTGTACAAAGTCTTGCCAAAAAACAACGCCCGAGAAAGAGGGAAAACCCGGTTGTCGAAACCAGGCGCGAGCAGTGGAGTAGGAAACCCCGGTTAGCACCGCAAACTCCTTGGTGTTTAGCGCCTGATCCAAACGCCGCTTTTCAACGACTTGATCAAGGGCAACATTGAGCAGTTGCTTGTCGCGCGTCATGGATCAAACCTTGGTTGTCGTTTCGTCAACGGCAGCTTTTGCAGCATCCACCAACCCGCGAAGCTGCCCATGCCGGTGCGCGAAGAACCAGACACCCACGGCCGCGCCGACACCGCCCAAAATCAGAAGTTCATTCCCGACGATCAGCGACGGGAGAATCATCAAGGCGATGCCACCAACCAGAATCGCCGCGCTCGTCGTCACGCTGCCGATAATGAGCTTCAGGGGCGGATAAAAGATCGACGCTAGGCCGAATAGGAACATGGCCACGCCCATCCACCAGACCGGCGCCGGTCTCCTTGATGAGCGTAAGTGGCATAAAATTTTGGCCCGTCCGTGCTACGGACTCATGCAATGACTTCGAGGCCGAACCGCGCGAGGATCAGCCCTTTGAGCAGGTGCAAAGCGAACGCCTCAAAGAAAGGCGGGCGTAGCGCCGGACCAAGCCGTCCGGCTCAACCGGGCAGGTCCAGTGACGCGGCTTTGGCTGCTGCGCGGCGGGTGTAGGCGCCCCAGGCGAACCAGATGGCGATGAACAATACGACGGCGCCGAACAGGTAAAGCACCGTGTGCCCCAGGTCCTCTTTGCGCAAGCCGGATCCAATCAGGACCATGGGCACGGCCTCGGGAAATAAGCCGAGGCTGGTGCCGAGGAAGAACTCGCGTCGGCGGATGGGCGAGAGGCCGAGCACGATGTTCGCGACCATCCCCGGAAGTGGAATCTGACGGAAGAGGATCACGGCAGGAACGGTGTTGTGCTTGAGTTTGGCGGCCAGTTTTTCCCAGGCGGGATGCTTGCGCAGGATCGTCTCCCGCCAGCCTAGTCGGCGCACGGCAAAGAAGACCACGCCGTAACCGATCATGGTGCCGAGGCAACTCCACAGCAAGCCGCCCCAAAACGCGAACAGCGCCCCGCCCAGAAAATGAAACGCCAGCCGGGGCAGACCGCATCCCACCAGCACCGCCAGGCTCGCCGTGAACACCACCGGCGCCCACGGACCGCAATCATGGATGAACTGTTTAAGGCGCGGCTGGTTGTCTGTGATGAAGTGCCGGACCGGCGGCAGCGAGGTCAGCACTCCCATCACCAGCAACGCGCCGAGCAGCAGCCCCGCCTGCTTGAAGACTCGGCGCTTGAACTGGGCCGCCGCCTCCGGCTGCGGGTTTGTGTCCGCCAACGCGTCGAGGCCGGCGGTTTCTTCATCGGCCGCCCGGGGGGCCGGGTTTGGGTTGTCGCTGGGTATCGCCATTCGTTTTAGTGATGGCGAACACGCTATGCGGCGGCCCGGCCGCAGGCAATGGCAAATCGTTGGCCCCAGAGAAAAGACAATTGCGCCGTCAGAGACGGCCTTTCCCGAGGTGGAGTTGAGGCATGAGACAGAACGCGCGTTTGCGTGGTTGCATACGCGTGAGATTTATCTGTCGGACCGACAGATGTCGTATCGCTGGAAGCAGTTTTTGGCTGGGTTTTGCCCTGAAGAAAATCTTGGTTCGCTAAGGAAATTACTAGGATATCTCGCGTGGCCGTTTCGATTGTTTGTTCATGACCGTTTGTTCATGACCGTTACAGTTTCATCTACTACGTGAAACAGGTTTGGCAAATGGGCAATATCTGGAAAGATCGTGCCAAAAGATGTTCATCGCATGCTCTCGTGAATTGGTAATTTGCATAAGCGTGAAACTGAAAATTGAATTATTCATTGCCGGCGCCCTTGGAATGTTGTGTTTGGGTGTTTTGTCCGCGCATGCAGTGGAAAAAGTCGTCAATACCCCGCTGCAAAAGCCGGTATGGTTGACGGATTGTTCCTTGGCCATAAAGGAAAGCTACGACAACAATGTATTTCTCTCCGGCGTGTATTCGAAATACCTTCCGGCTCCCTACACCGTGCCATCGGGCAGCGTGGCCGCGGTGAAAAATCTTTCTTCATGGGTCACCACTGTCTCGCCGAAGCTGGGCGTCAACTTTGCGCCGCTGCTGGGGGAGCAGAAAACGCTTCAAGTCTTGTCACTGGCGTATGCACCAGACCTTGCTGTGTATCACGACCAGGATTCGGAAAATTTTAATGCACATCGGTTTTTGGTCGCAATCAAGGTCCAAGCGGATCCGGTTTCGTTTGGAGCGGAAAACAGTTTCGTGTTTGTGGACGGCAGTCAATCAGGGCCATTTTATCCCAACGCCTTGTTAAGCGCCTTTGCCACGTCAGCGGCGCGAGAACGGCGGGAGCAAATCATGGATCGGGCAAATATTTCGGTTCAGGTTGGCCAGAATCAGTGGTTTGTCCGGACCGTGGCGTCGCTGCTATATTATGACATGATGACGGATTTACGCAGTCTCAGCGGCTACCAGAATTACGCGGATCGCTATGACGTCAACGGTGGCGTTGATTTCGGATGCAAAATCATACCGTCAATGGCGCTCACTCTGGGCTGGCGTTACGGCCATCAATATCAGGAGACATTTGCCTTCGACCCAAGTCATTACAGTTCGACTAGCGATTATCAGCGCTTGCTGCTCGGCGTCGAGGGCAGACCGTTGAAATGGCTCGAAGTGAAAATTCAAAGCGGTCCGGATTTCCGCAATTACGGTGTGGCCGCGCCGGTGAACGACCGGCATCCGGTGAAGTATTACGGGGAGGCTCAATTGACGGCAACGCTCACATCGGCGGACACGCTGACCTTCAAGTGCAAGCAATGGCAATGGGTTTCAATGCTCGGCAAGGCTCCGTTTTACGACAGCCTCTGCGACCTGACCTATCACCGCAGGGTCACGGATAAACTTGCCTTGGACTTGAGCGGGCGACTGGAGTCATGGGATTATACCTCCGGCAACCTGTCTGCCTGCCAGCGGGACGATTGGCAATACACCGTTTCTGCTGGTTTGGGGTACAACGTCAGCCCGCACCTCGGCGTCAACCTAGGTTGCGTGTTGAACTTGGGTCGCAATAATCGTGACGGTCTGGCCAATTCGCAGACCCGTGAGTTTGATCAGCAGTTGGTTTCACTGGGAGCGCTGTGGAAATTTTGAAATAGGGAGCAGGTTGGTCGGGATAAAACCGTTGCGCTTTTCCATTTCGCACCGAACCGCTTCCTGTTAAAACATTTTGCGGTGGAACCACCCAGCCCAATCATGTCTCCCGCCGCCGGCGATCGCCTTCTGCGCTTTGTCGGCGATAAAATTATCTTTTCAATCCGCGCCGATAGTTTTGCCGTGCCAAATAATTGGTCAGCACGCCTTCGCACCAATCTTGGTCGGGCTGCGGTCCGCCGCCGCGAAATCATTGCCGCCCACGCCGGCGGGGCGGTTGCCGCCGGCGCATCCTGGCGCGACGTGCCGATGCAAAAAAGCGCCACCGGTTGGCAGATCGAGCTACCGCTTGCTGAAGTCGGATATTTCAAGGCCAAAGCCTATCTGCTCGATGAAAAAAACTGGCAGCATTGGCCGGCGGGTTCCGATGTCGGAATTTCTGTCCATCCCAACTTTGCCCGGACGGCAAACACGATTTATTGTGCCTTTACGCGGCTATTCGGCGCGACAAAAAACCTTTCTTCAACCGCCGCCGAAAAATTAGAAGCCCAGCTTAAATCGCTCGAAGTGCTTGGTTACGCCACGCTGCCGCCGTCGGGGACGTTCCGCGACCTCGCAGCTCAGCTGCCGCATATTGTCAACAGGCTTGGCTGCCGGATCATTCATCTTTTGCCGGTTCATCCGACGCCCACGACTTATGCGCGTTTCGGGCGCTATGGCAGTCCGTATGCCGCGCTGGATTTGACCGCCGTGGATCCAGCGCTCGTGGAATTTGATAAGCGTACCACGGGCATTGAACAATTCTGCGAACTTACCTGCGCCGCGCACATGCTCGGGGCGCGCGTGTTTATTGACATCGTCATCAACCACACTGGCTGGGGCTCGACGTTGCAGGAGAATCACCCGGAATTTTTCCTGAAAAATTCCACCGGTAATTTCGCCAGCCCTGGCGCGTGGGGCACCGTCTGGGAAGATCTTGTCGAACTTGAACAGCACGATGTCAAACTTTGGGACCTCATCGCCGATTCGCTGCTTACGTGGTGCCGGCGGGGGGTGGACGGTTTCCGCTGCGATGCCGGCTATAAAGTCCCCGTTCCCGCGTGGCAATACATCGTGGCCCGAGTGCAGGAGGATTTTCCTGGAACCATTTTTCTGCTTGAAGGCCTCGGTGGTTCGTGGGAAGCCACGGAACTGCTATTGACCGAAGGCGGTATGCAGTGGGCCTACTCCGAGTTATTCCAAAATTATTCCGGCCGGGATGTGGCGGGCTATCTCGACTACGCTATTCGCCAGAATGATCGCGTCGGCAGCTACGTCCACTACAGTGAAACACACGACAATGATCGCCTCGCCAAAAAAGGTCGCGCATGGTCGCTGCTGCGAAACCAGCTTTGCGCGCTCTCAAGTCCGAGCGGAGGCTTCGGCTTCACTTGCGGCGTGGAATGGCTCGCGGCAGAGAAAATAAAAGTCCATGGCAATACTGGTTTGTACTGGGATAACCACCACAATATCGTCCCCGAACTGGCGCACCTGAACCAACTTGTCTCCAACCATCCCTGTTTTTTTGATGGAGCGAAACTCACGCGCCTGAGCGCGCCTGACTCACCCGTTTATGCGCTGCTCCGCGAATCGGCTGACGGCCGGGATGCCGTCTTGGTTCTCATCAATACCGACATGGAAAATGAGAACCCGCTCGCGCTGGATACTTCGGGTGTCCGCCTGCCGCTATCAGATTTTACGCATGACCTGCTCGGCCGGTCGTACCCGGAATGTTCCGCCAACAAGGGCAAACTCATCTTCACGCTTCCGCCAGGCTCGGCCTTTTGTCTCTCGCCAACGCAAAAGCCCGCCGGTTTGAATGGTGACGATTACCGATGTCTTCGTGCCCAGGCCGCCTGGGCGATGGAATCACTGAATCAAATTATCCCCGCCGAAGTCGTGGACGGGTTTGATTGGCGCTGGCTCGCGGAACAAGTTGTACGTTCGCCAAAGAATTTTCTCGCGGCCGCCAGCGAGTTCGTCGTCCGGGCCGCCCAGATTTCACTCGTTGATATATTGCGAGAAGCTGAAGCCGGGAAAGTATTTCCATGCGTGGTTGTCTGGACGATGCTCGACGCATGGCGCGTCACGCTGGTGCCGCCTGGTCACTGGCTTTTGGTTGAAGATTCCGTGCCCTTCCGGGCAACGCTGGCGTCACAGAATTCAGCGGTTCACCTGCAATCCATCGCCGTTGGCGACCGCCACATTGCCAGCTTCGCGCCGCGTGAATCAGCGACAGATGCCGAATTGAAATTGGAACGATACGCGGCAACCTCGCAACAGATTCCGGCGGTCGTTCGCTATCTCGCGTCTGAACCGCTGCTTTTGACTGCCCGCGCTCGTTTGCCTGTACCTGACGCCGTGGTTTTGCTGACCAACGGTATTGGAGGTATGGCGCGGCTCTGTGTTGACTTGGGTCGCGTGAATTCAAAGTATGATTGCGTTCTTGGCGCAAACTTGAGTCCCACCATGCCGGTGGATCGCCATGTGTTCGTGAAGCGCATCCGCGCCTGGGTAAACGCTGATGGGTTTCTTTCGCCCCTCAATTTCAAAAACCTCTCGTCGTTCCAGCCCGGTTCACCTGCCGCATGGAATTTTGTGGCGAATGCCGGGGACGGGCGCACGGTGGAAATTGAACTTCGAGCGGAAATGCTTGAAGGCAAGAACACCACGGTCTTTAATTTCCGCCGCCCACCGGAAAACCTCGCGTGTGGTAAACAACTGCCAATTGCTGCTGATGTACGCCTGACCGTGCGGGTGGACATCGAAGACCGGAATTTTCACTGCGAGACCAAGCGCAACGGCGGTGCGGATTTTCATTTCTCATCGAATATCAGGGAAATCAAAGATTCAATCGCCGCGTCAAAATTGGATGACAGCTGGAATTTGAAGTTGAAAGGCTGTGACGGATTTGAATTCACACCTGCAGCGGATCGTCATTTGAGTGTGTTTGCCGATGCGGGCGAATACCACCCACAGCCGGAATGGTGCGAAAACATCCCGCATCCCGTGGAACAGACGCGCGGCCAGAACGGCAGCGGCGATGCCTACAGTCCCGGCTGGTTTGAACTGCCGCTGGCGAAAGGCGAAACCGTCAAACTCGTAGCCACGGCGGAAACGGGAAGTCCCGGAGACATTTTATTCGCAATGGGTCGTTGTCAAACAGACGCCGGCGACTCGTTTATTTCACGATTAATCCAAGCTGCGGTGCAATTCGTTGTTCGTCGTGATGATCGCAAGACGGTCATAGCTGGCTATCCATGGTTTCTTGATTGGGGCCGTGATTCGCTGATCTGCGCTCGCGGACTGGTGGCGGCAGGAATGATTGACGAGGTAAAACAACTGCTGCTCACGTTTGCCAGGTTTGAAAAGGACGGCACACTGCCGAACACTATTCACGGCAACGATGTTTCCAACCGCGACACTTCGGATGCGCCGCTGTGGTTTGCCGTGGTTTGCGAGGAATTTTCCGAGGTAATCAATAATTCACCTGCAAGTACGAGAGGAAATGCCCAAGCCCAATTAAAGCTTAAAAAATTCTTCGACACGTCCGTGGATGAAAGTGGCCGCACCATCTGCGACGTGTTGACGAGCATCGCGGACAATTATTCCAAAGGCACGCCTAACGGCATTAGCATGGACGCAGATTCGGCGTTGATCTGGAGTCCGGGCCATTTCACTTGGATGGATACGAATCATCCCGCCGGCACGCCACGTGAAGGTTATCCGGTCGAGATTCAAGTGCTGTGGATGCGCCTGCTCCGGCTGTTGGTAAAAATCAGCAACCCGTCCGATCAAGGGAAATGGCGCGAGCTCGCCGACCACGCGACGGCTTCATTTGAAAAACTATTCTGGCTTGAGGACAAAGGCTGGTTTGCCGATGTGCTGGTGGCCAGACCGCGTGTTATCGCACGGGATGCGCTGGCCAGCGATGCGCTGCGGAGTAATTGCCTTTTCGCCATCAGTCTTGGTCTGGTCGCCGGCGAACGCGCAAAACGCTGCGTCGAGGCGGCACAGAAATATCTCATCGTGCCGGGCGCCCTGCGATCACTGGCGCCGCTGCCGGTGGCGGTGCCTTTGCCGGTTTACCGCAATGGCCAGATCATCAATAATCCATCGGAACCATACTGGCCGCGTTACGAAGGAGATGAAGACACGCGCCGCAAGCCGGCGTATCACAACGGCACGGCTTGGACATGGACATTTCCAACGTTTTGCGAGGCACTAGCGGCAGCGTGGGATCATTCTCCTTCTGCGGTCGCGGCGGCGAAAAGTTATCTGGGAAGTTCGGAAAGATTTCTCCAGGAAGGCTGTCTTGGCCAGATCCCTGAAATTCTCGACGGCGATGTCCCCCACACGCCGCGTGGATGTGACGCGCAAGCGTGGGGCGTGACGGAGGTATTGCGGGTGTGGAAAGGATTGAATTCGCAATGCTCGCAGGCAAAATGACGTCATGAATTTTCGCAGCAAAATCATCACGTGGGACAAGTTATCGGAGTGGCGAAAGGCTGTCCGGGCGAGCGGCAAACAACTGGTGGTCACGAATGGCTGCTTTGATATCTTGCACCTCGGCCACGTCACCTATCTGGAGAACGCCCGCAACTTCGGCGACGCGTTGCTTATTGGCGTGAACAGCGACGCGGCCGTGCGCGGCCTAAAAGGGGCCGGGCGGCCGGTAAATTCCGAGACAGATCGTGCGGCAATCCTCGCGGCGCTGCAAAGCGTGGACGGAGTCTGTGTTTTCACAGACACGGCCGCCACAAAATTTCTCGCCGCTGCGCAACCGGACATCTATGTCAAGGGCGGTGATTACACCCTGGAAACGTTGAATCAGGACGAACGACGCGCGGTCGAGTCGTCCGGCGGTAAAATTGTTCTCGTACCCTTTGTCCCCGGGAAGTCCACGACTTCGCTGCTGGAAAAAATATCGCGGCTGTGAAAATTCTGGTTATTTCCATGGCCGGCATAGGCGACACCCTGATCGCCACGCCGTTTCTGCACGAACTGCGCGCTAATTTCCCCGACGCGACCATTGACGTGCTGGCCATGTGGGCCGGTTCGAGGGATTTGTTGGAGAGCAATCCGCACGTCAGCCGGGTCTTCCAGAAAAACCTGATGAAATGCGGGAAGCTGGAGGCATTGCGGTTTCTCTGGTCGCTGCGGCGCGAGCACTATCAACTGTCCATTAACACCCATCCGCAGAGCCGTATTCATTACCGTTTAGCGGCTTTTATCGCAGGTGCGCAGGTGCGCATCAGTCACGAATACGAGTGTTTTAACTGGCTGGACCGCTGGCTTGTCACCGGCACGCTGGCGCAGGATTATTCACGCCATTCCATTGAAAACAATTTCGACGTGCTGCCGCTCATTGGTGCGAAGCAAAAGCTGCCGACGCATGAAATGGAATTTTACCTGACGCCCGCCGAGGAACGGTTTGCCGATGATTTCCTGGCGAAACACCAATTGTCCGGGCAGAAGATTCTGGGCATCCATGTCGGTTCCGGCGGCACAAAAAATCTACCGTTGAAACGCTGGCCGTTAAAAAATCACGCCGGGCTGGTCCGGCAGTTGAACAAGGAACGCCCGGATATCCGCGTGCTCCTGTTCGGCGGCCCGGAAGAGGCGAAAGATCATCAGGTCGTGCTGGCGCAGGCAAGCCCCGATCTGACCCTGGAAGCGAAGACGAAAAATCTGCGGGAAACCGCGGCGCTGATGAGGCGGTGCAGTTCGTTTTTAAGCGTGGACACGGCGCTGATGCACATCGCGGCGGCGGTGAAGGTGCCCAATCAGATCGTCATCGAGGCCCCGACGCTGAATGTGACGAACTGGCCTTATGGAAATAACTTCACGCTCGTCAAGAATCCCGCAGTGAACGGGCGCGGGTTGGACTTTTACCGCTACGACGGCGGCGACATCAAGGGCACCCGCGAGGAATTGATCGCCTGCATGGAGTCGGTAAAGGTTGCGGATGTCTTTGCGGCGGTGACGAAGCTGATTTAATCAGAGCGTAAATCCAGCCGCCTGCGCATCGCTGGCGAACATCTTCACGGTATCGAGCGAGAGTTCTGCCAGATCCATGCCGGCCATTTTCATCGACTTGCCTAGAATATCGTGCGGCACGGTGACGATGTGAGTGCCGCAGTCGTTTGCCTGGAAAATGTTCAGCACCTCCCGGACGCTCGCCCAGAGCAGTTCCGCCCGGGGCAGATCTTTAAGAATCGTTTTGCTCTGGGTCATGATGGCGACCGGATCAACGCCTGTGTCCGCGATGCGTCCGGCAAAAACGGAGACGACGGCGGGGGCTCTTGGATTCAATGCCGCCGCCACGCCGCTGACCTGTTCCAAAGTTAAAATTGCGGTGACATTCAGCTTCACGCCTTCGTGCGCTAGTTCTTTGATGAGCGGCAGCGACGATTCCTGGCGCGTGTTGGTAATGGGGATTTTGACGTAAACATTCTTACCCCAGCCGTTGATTTTCAGCGCCTGTCGTTTCATCTCGGAAAATTCGTCGGAAAACACTTCGAGCGACAGCGGTTTGACCGTGATGGTCTGCAAAATATCGCGAGCGAAGGCCTCAAAATCCGTAAGGCCGGCCTTGCGCATCAGCGTCGGATTGGTGGTCAGGCCCTGAATGAGCGGATTGGCATTGAGCTGGAGCATGCCGGCTTTGTCCGCGCCGTCGGCGAAAATCTTTATGGTGAGGTCTTTGAGGGTTCGCATGATTAATATGTTTTGGATTGGCTCAAGATAATGTCCACCGCCCCGGCTAAATTGCGAGCCGAAAAATCAGGTTTCCGCTTCAAATCTTCGGCGTAACCCCGGTCAATGAAAATGGTTTTACAACCGGCGGCATGGCCGCAGTCCACGTCGCGCCAGCGGTCGCCCACCATCCAGCTTTGTGTCAGATCAATGCCGAGTTCGCGCGCGGCGCGGCGCAACATCCCCGGTTTGGGTTTGCGGCAATCGCAGTCGGACAAGCCCTGACCGGCATGAAAACAAACCTCCACGTGGTCAATCGGCAAATGCGCCGTCATGTACGCATGGATCGTATCAACGATTCCTTTCGACAGGGTGCCGCGGCCGACATCCGGCTGATTGGTGGCAACCACCAACAGATAGCCGGCGGTCTTCAGCCTGGCGCAAGCGGCGGGAACCTCGGGAAGAATTTCAAATTCAGCGAGACTTGTGGGCGGATACGGCTTCTCATCGCGTTCCAAGGCGCGATTAACAACCCCATCGCGGTCGAGGAAAACGGCGCGGCAACCAGCCGCTTTCACTTCGTACTTTCCCATTTTGTCGGCGCGACTTTGAGCTTGGGATGGGACACGAACAAATGCCAGATGACCGCCTGAAACGCCTCGCTGTGCGGCGTGACGTGCGTTGGATTCACGGTTGGCACAATCACGCAGGCGGTCGCCTCCTTTGCGGTGTAACCGCCGTCGCGTCCGACAATGCCGATGACCGACGCCCCGACTTTTTTGGCGAGCTGAATGGCGCTGACCAGATTCGGGCTGACGTTTTTTTCAAGGCTGCCGCCGCCGACGGAGAAAATCAGCAGGCCGTCTTTGGCGCCGAGGCGACTGCCCTTGAGCCATTCGGCGAAAATCGTCGGCCAGCCTTCGTCATTGGTGCGCGCGGTGAGTTCGGAGACATTATCCGTGGGCGCGTAGGCTTCGAAGCCGCAGATTTTGCGAAAATCGTTCACCGCGTGACCGGCGTTGCCGGCGCTGCCGCCGACGCCAAGAATGAACAGCCGGCCGCCACGCTCCCGGATGGCGGCCAGTTCGCCCGCGCATTTTTCAATCGCGTTCACATCCAGTTGCGCGGTGACTTGCTGGACCTCGGTCAAAAATTGTCTGGCAAAACTCATGGGAATGACAAATTACATTTTTCGAAGGCCGAAAGAAAGCAGACTTTAACGGGGGTTCAAGATGGTTTCCAGTTCCGCCAGGCCCGCTGGCGAACCCATTTCATAAAACCGATCACGGACCTCGTAGCCGGCGAGCTGTTTTTTACGGAGGAGGCCGGCCATGACTTCGGCCAGGTCAAAAGCCCGATCGGAGGCATATTCGTCGAAGGCCGACGCCTGGAACATGCTTAAGCCGTAATCAATATGATGCATCTCCGGCAGCTTCGCCTTTTTATCGTAGACCACGATTTCGCCATTCCGGAAAATGACGTTGCTCGCATCGTATTTTCCTTCGTTACAATAAACGGTCATCAAGCCCTGCCGGCCGCGGCGGTGAAAGGTTTCGGCGACCGGCGCGTATTGAACCGGCAAATACGAATCGCCGTAGAGAATAAAAAACTCGTCACCGAGCCTGGGCAATGCGCGTTTGATCGCGCCACCGGTGCCGAGCAGCTTATCGCCGTCGAAGGAATAATCCAACTTCACGCCAAAGGCTTCGGCGCCGAAATCGCGCTGGATCAATTCGCCGAGATGGCCGATGCATAAAACCGCCCGGCGAATGCCGCGCGCGTGGAGCATTTCCAACTGGTGGGCGAGAAACGGGCGACCGGCGACGGGCACGAGCGATTTGGGAATCCGTTCCGTGATGGGCCGCAGCCGCGTGGCCAGCCCGCCGGCAAGAATGGCAACCGGAATTTCCAGCGGCTGGTTCACGAGGCGACCAGTTTTGTTCCCTCGAAATCGAACCGGAAGCGGACTTCCTTCAAGCCGTGCTGCCGCATCGCGTGACGGAGCCGGGCCTTGTCCTCGGCGTAGAACATCAGGAAGCCGCCCCCGCCCGCGCCGATAAGCTTGCCGCCCAGCGCGCCGCTCGCCAGCGCGAGGTCATACCATTCATTTATCTTGGGATTGCTCATCCCGCCGCTGCGCTGCTTTTTGCGCTGCCAGTGAACGTCCATCAGCCGCGCAAACTCGGGCAAATTTCCGGCCTCCAGCGCAGCCTGGCTTTGCAAGCCGAGGTCTTTGACAAAGTGCAGATTTTCGAGCATGGCCTGGTCATCCGATTTGGACTTTTGATCCTGCTCCTTCAGGATGGATGACGCGCTCCGGGAATAGCCGGTGAAAAACAGCAGCAGATTATCCTCCAGATTGTCGCGCGTTTCATCGGAGACTTTCAACGGCCAGGCCTCGACCTTGCCGCCCGGGTGAAAATTAAAACAGGTCAGCCCGCCGTAGGCCGCAATATATTGATCCTGTTTGCCGATGGGTTCTTTCAAGCGGTTCAGTTCGATGTCGCAGGCCTGGGCGGCGAGTTCGGCAGGATGCACCAGATCTTTTTTCTGCGCATGCAGCGCCTTGAGCAACGCCGTGGTAAAGCTCCCGGACGAGCCAAGTCCCGTTCCGGAGGGAATGTCCGCCATGGAAGTCACTTCCAACCCCCGCCCGTCCATGCCCAGCAGGCCGAAGGCTTCGCGAATGATGGGATGCTCCAGCTTGCCGGCGTCTTCGACCCGCTCCAGCCGCGAGTACTTCACGATCAGGTCGGGGGTGAAATTCTCGTGCAAGGTGATGTAAACGTAGCGGTCAATGGCGCCGGCGACGAGAAAGCCGCCGTGCTTTTCATAATACGACGGCAGATCGGTGCCACCGCCACCAAGGCTGATGCGAAGAGGGGAGCGCGCAATGATCATAGGTTATTTCTGATAAATTTGTTCCACGACAGCCAGCGCCGCCCGCGCCTCCTTCAAGCCGGGCACGGGCGTCCGTTTCAGTTTGATATCCTCAAAGAATTCCGCCATCTCGATTTTCCACGATTCGTCGCCGCGCGGGAACTCATAAATAGTCGTCTCCGGCGGGCCCATCTGCGGCAGCATTTTATAATACGTCAGGCGCTCGATGCCGTAGCTGCCGCCGAGGCCCTCCCAGTGGAGTTTCGCGTCGCGCCCGTAAATTTCGAGGCTGAACAGATTTTTCCATTCGCTGCAACTGACGTGCAGCCAGGCGGTATGGCCCGCCGCATTGCGCAGGCTCAAAAACGCGTTGTCGTCCACCGGCATTTTCCAAAAATAGGTGGCCGCATGGCCTTCAACCTTGGTGAACTCGCCGAGAAAAATTCCCGCGAGGTCGATCAGGTGAACCCCCTGGTCAATCAACTCGCCGCCGCCGGAAAGTTTCGGGTCGGCGCGCCATTCTTTTTCGTAGCCCACGCGGCCGCCCTGGCCGTAGCGGCCCCGCACAAACATCATCGGCCCCAGGGCGCCGCTGCGGAAAATTTCCACCGCCTTCAAACCGGCCGGATGGTAACGGTGATTGTAACCGACGCGGACAAGCGCGCCGGTTTTTTTCGCGGCGGCGGCCAATTCGTCCAGTTCGGACACGCTGATGCCGGCGGGTTTTTCAACGAGGACATGCTTGCCGTTTTTGACCGCCGCGAGCGCGATCGGCGCGAGCGCGGAATTGACCGTCGCGATCATCACCGCGTCCACGGCTGGCGAGCTGACGGCCGACTCAAAGGATGCCGTGGCGACGCACCCGGGGCTTTGCGCGGCCAGCTTTTTGGCGCGCTCAAGCCGGGTGTCGCATGCGACGGTGACGCAGCCGGGCGGCAGCAGGTTCAGCCGCTTTTGCCCGATGAGGCCACAGCCAATCAGGGCGATGCGATCAAGTTTGGGTTGGCTCATAGCGGTAATCCCGGTTCGACCGGGGCAGATTAGAAAAACGGATTAGAAATGGGGCGAGGCGGCGACAGCGGCTCAAACGAGCACCCCCGGAAAAAGCATCAGACTGGAACAAGGGAAAAGCCTCATCCCATTTACGGTCAGCGGATAGTGGGGGCCGGTTTTGGCGCTTTTTGGCGCGATTTGGCGTATTTTGGCGGCTTTTGGCACCCTGTTTTGGCGCGCGCCCGAATGGGGAAAGGCAGAAGGAAGAAGGCAGAATGTAGAAAGTGCGTGCCGCACGGGCCATCAATTGGCACGAATAGGAAAGGGTCAGAACCTTTACAACTCCCCGGGTAAAAACTTTATCGCTACCGTTTTCTTTACCACCCCAAGGCTCATCTTTTGTAAGTGCTTGATAGAGGTTAAAAAACTTTACCTTTTCTTTACCACTTTCATTTTTTGAGGGGTGGTAAAGCGGAAGGGTCGCGCGACGAAAGCGAAGGAGGCGAAGCGGAAAAGCAGACACAAATTGCCCGAATTGGCGCGAATGGGAAAGGGTCAGGGATTTTACCAACAACTGGAGCAGGTTTTGCAAGTGGTTGATGGAATTTTCAAAATTTGACCGTTTCTTGACCCTGGCGAGGCATTTTTTGCACGGTCCGGTTTTCAGGAGGGGGTGGTGGCCGCGAAGATGACATTTCGTGACATTTCGTGACATTTCGTGACATGAATTTGAATTTTGCAACGCCAAGCGCATAGCCGGGATGCAAAATTCATCGCCAAGACGCCAGGTGGAACCGGAGACTACGGACGTCAGACCACCGACCGGCGGGTGGCGATCCACGACGGGGCGACACCGGTTGGCAGACCGGTTAGATGCTGGCGGCACGGTAACCATGCGATATTATGGTCCGATGTTTCGGCGGATGCAAGAAAAATATCTGTACAATAATAATATCATACAAACATAGTTGTTTTCATAATGCGGCAGCGTGAGCCTCCGAGGGCGGCCATGTGATTTTGAAAGGGGCGGCATATCAACTCCATTTCCGGCCGCGATCTTCCGGCAGGATCCGGCGCAGGGTATAAATATCCGACTTCATCAACTCCTCGCGCAAGGCGGCGAGATTTTGCCAGGGATCCCACGGCGCGCTGATGAGCCGGCCGCTGAGACCATCGCTTTGGGGGGAGAGCAGCAGTTCGACGAGGCTGAGCACTTTTTCGAGTTTGGCGGAATTATCGCGCCCAAGCCGGGCGGCGGATTCAAATTCCCTGGGTCCGGCAAGGGTTTCGCCACGCGCGAGAACCTCCTCGGTCATTCTGGTGAAAATGGCGCCGGGCGCGATGGCGTTGATATCAGGCGGACAACCTGCCCACTCGGCGGCGAGCGTTTCGACGAGGCGAACCACGCCGGTTTTGGCAACGCCGTAAGCGGCAAAATTCGGCCGCGGACTGGTCGAGCCGCCACCCGAGAAACAAATCACTTTCGCCCGGGCGGAAGATTTTTTCAGCAACGGATAAAACGCGCGAATGGCGAAGAAAGTTCCGTCCAGATTGACCGCGAGATTTTTGCGCCATGCGAGCGGGTCCATTTCCATGGCCGGGCCGATGGGCTCCTGGGTGCCGGCGCAGCAAATGAGCGCATCCGCATTTTCCCAGGCCGCGGAAACTTTTTTGGCGCACTCTGCCACGGCGCTCCAGTCGGAAACGTCGCACTGAAAACCAAAGCCGGCCTGCGGCGAGCGGGCGAGGCGGCAGACCTCATGGCCTTTGCCCGCGAGGGAGTCCGCGAGAAACCGGCCGATGCCGCTGCTGCTGCCGGTGAGGACGATTTTCATAAGGCAAAGCGGAAAGTGGAAAGTGGAAACCGGCGACGGGAGCACCAAGGGAAAGACCGGTTCCCGAGGTCTGATGTCCGAGGTCCGATCTTCATGTGCGTGTTTCGTAGACCCATTGGTTTTGCTGCAGCCATTGGAGCGTGCGGCCGATGCCCTGTTCAATCGTCAGGGACGGTTTCCAGCCGGTGCCGCGGATTTTCCGGGTATCGAGGAAGATGAACGGGTTGTCGCCGACCCAGCCGCGGCTGCCGCCGGTGTATTCCAGTTTCGGCTGCAAACCCAGCGCGCCGCAGAGATAGCCGATGGACTGGTTGACCTGGACGTATTCGTTGGTGCCGAGATTGTAAATTTCCGCGCCATGCCGGGCGTTTTTGGCCGTCCCGAGGCCCATGACATGGAGCATGGCGCTGACACAGTCCTGAACGTAGAGATAACTTTTCCGCTGCGAACCGTCGCCGAGCACCTGCAGGCGGCCGGGATGTTCGAGGAGCTGCCGGTAGAAATCAAAAACGTGGCCGTGCGTGTAGCGCTCGCCGAGGATGGAAACGAACCGGAAAATGTAGCCCTCGAATTTGAAGCCTTCGCAGTAGGATGAGATCATGCCCTCGCCGGCCAGCTTGGAGGCGGCGTAAAGCGAGGTCTGCACGGGAAACGGCGCGACTTCCGGCGTGGGAATGGTTTCCGCCTCGCCATAAACGCTGCCCGTGGAGGAAAAGGCGATGCGCCGGATGCCGTTGGCGCGCATGGCTTCGAGCACGTGGAAGGTGGCGACGGTGTTCTGCTGCAGGTCTTTGGAGGGATGGTCGAGGCCAAAACGGACGTCGGCGTTCGCGGCCAGATGGAACACGGTGTCGCAGCCGGCCATGGCCTTCGTCAGGGCGGGCAGATCGAGATTGTCGCCTTCGACCAGCTGGAAACGGTCGTGGCCCAGCGCGCCGGCCAGGAATTTTTGCCGGCCGGTGGAAAAGTTATCCCAGCCGGTGACGGATTTGCCGTCGGCCAGCAGGCGGTCAACCAGATTGCTGCCGATAAAACCCGCCGCGCCGGTGACAAAAATTCGTTGCATGATTCAGGCGAACGATAGCAACCCGGGAATCAGGTCGCCAGTATTTTTGGCTCCGGAGCCCACGCAAGACCATGGCAGCGGTGCGATCAAAACCGGATTTTCACCGGGCGGGCGCCGGCAAAATCCAACCTTGACGGCACGGACCGGCCGGATAAATTTGTGTTTCGCTGAGGGATTGCACGGACGGGTTCAAAAATTCAACTTAAAGTTGACGCCCTGACAGGATGAGCACGCCCTTGAAACGGAAGCCGGGGGAGGGCATAGCGCACACCGCCGCCGCACCGATTGGAACCGGAGCAGGGCGCAAGCCCCGTTAAATTATAATGAAGACCGCCAATTCGACTGACACATCCTCAGGGGAAGGCAAGGACAGGCTAAATATAGCCTCCGGCTATGCTATTTAACAGCGGCATATTTTTATTCGCCTTCCTGCCGATCGCCTATCTGGTTTTCTGGCAGCTCAAAACCAAGCAGCAGCGCTATGTCTGGCTGACGATCACGGGCTACGTTTTTTACTCGTTTTGGAACTACAAGTTTTGCGCGCTGATGGCGTTTTCGACGATGGTCAGCTATGTGGCGGGGCTGGGGTTTTTGAAATGGAAGGATCCCCACCGCCGGCGGCTATGCCTGGTCATCCCCATCGCGGTGGACCTCCTGCTGCTGGGTTTCTTCAAATATGCAAACTTCGTAGTGGAATCAGCGGAGACAATCGCCAAATGGGCGGATTCCCCGTTTCACGCGGCCACGATGTCGATCATCCTGCCGGTCGGCATTTCATTCTACACATTTCACACGATCACCTACATCGTGGACAGCTATCGCGGCACGATCAAACCGACGAGAAATTTCTTCGAGTTCACAGCCTATGTGTCGCTTTTTTCCCAATTGGTGGCCGGGCCCATTGTCAGGTTCCGCCAAATCGAGGGCGATCTTGAAAACATCGACCATGCCAACCGCTGGGGAGCCCGGAGCATCGGCTGGTCCTATTTCATCATCGGAATGGTCAAGAAGGTGCTGATCGCCGACACCATCGCGAGCATGATCAATCCCGGGCTTCATGCCGATCATCCGATACCCACCGCGACCGCCTGGCTGCTGACGCTGGGCTACACCTACCAGCTCTATTTCGATTTTTCCGGCTATAGCGACATGGCAGTGGGGCTGGGTCATCTCTTTGGCCTGCGCCTGCCGCAGAATTTCAATTCCCCGTACAAGGCGCTGAATGTGGGCGACTTCTGGCACCGCTGGCACATCTCGCTTTCCAGTTGCCTGCGTGATTACCTGTATATCCCGATGGGGGGCGGCCGCGGACCCCTATGGAAGGTGAACCGGAACCTGCTGATCACGATGCTGCTGGGCGGGCTGTGGCACGGGGCGAATTGGACGTTCGTCGTATGGGGGGCGTATCATGGCCTGCTCCTGCTGGTGCATCGGATGATTGCCCCATCCTGGGAACGGCTGCCCGTCGTGGTGCAGCGGGCCGCGACTTTCCTGCTGGTGATGATCGGCTGGGTTTTCTTCCGCTCGGATAACTTCGGGATGGCGTTCGGGTGGCTGCATTCCATGTTTTGCTGGGTCCCCGGCAGCGGCCTCCCCTGGGAAGCCGGCCTGCTGGCCATGCTGGCCGCCGCCGGGGCCATCGCTCACTTGGGGCGGAACACCTTTGAACTGCGCCATGAATGGAATCCATGGTCCAGCCTGGGGCTGGCGGTGCTGTTCACCGCCTGCGTGATGCAGGTGGTTGGCGGACAATGGACCCCGTTCCTATATTTTCAATTTTGATTCCCCACCATGGCCAAACCCCTCAAAACCAAATCGCGGTGGCAGCTCGGGACGCTGGCCCCGGTCGTGCTGATCCTCGTGGCGGCGGCCGATGTGGCATTGCGGTTTCTCCCGATGGATTTCGTGTCTTTCCGGGCCTGGGAAGCCATGGAGTTCAACCGGGTGGAGGGAGTTCCCTTCCAGGCCTCAAAGGTCTATCACGGCTCACGGTGTTTCGGGGATCTGGCCAACATGGGCAATCTGCCGGCTCAACGTCATTACCGCGCGGAGACCTTTACCAGCGACCGGTACGGCTTTCGCAACCCGCCCGAGATGGCGGATGGCCCCGCGCCCGAGGTGTTGCTGATGGGCACATCGTATTCGGTGGGGGCGGGGGTCAATGATGACGAAACCCTCTCCGCCCAGCTGGGCCGGCTGGCGCAATGCCGGGTGTATAACGCCGCCGGGAGCCTGGTAAAAACCCCCGAGGAAATCCGCTCGCTCGCCCAGCGGCTGCACATGAAAAGCGGGATCGTGATCTACGAATTTCTCGAAGGCCACTTCGTTTACCCGGAGTTTCAGGATTTTCTAAAAAAGCAGTATCCCTGGCTCGTGCGGCCGCCGCCGCCCGAAGCGCCCAAGCCGGTGATCGACCGCGTCCTGCTCCGGGTGGGCGGGACGAACCTGCTGGCAACCTGGCAGCCGTTGAGCATTTCGCGGTTGCAGATCGTGTCCCAGCAGCTTTACCGCAAGCTCGAGAATGACCGGTTCCTGCCCAACCCGAAGCGAGCCGATATCCTTGTAAAAAAACTGAGCAACGGCGAAGAAATGCTGTTTGAACCCTGGGAAGCGGTGATGGATCAACAGCCGCGCGACCCCTCCTGGGCGGCGCCGTATTGGAGCTGGCTGGCGCAGGAATTGAGAAAGGACAATCTCGCATTGTTGGTCCTGCTGGTCCCGCAAAAATACACGATCTACAAACCGCTGCTCCAGGAACCGGCGCCACCGGCCGTGGAACCCACCGGCTATCTGGAACGGATCGAAGCCGAGCTGCGCAAAGCCGGCGTTCCGGTCGTCAATTTGACGGCGCCGATCAGCGCGGAAGCCCGAGCGCGGCTGGCACACGGGGAAACCATTTATTTCCCCGATGATTCGCACTGGAACGCCGCCGGGATTTCCATCGCCGCCCAGGTGATCACCAATGTCTTTGCCAAACCGGCACCCGCCGGCGCCACCCCGGCCGCTCATCCGTAGAAGCCGGCGAACACTGTAGCAGTTCTTGGCAACATTGGGGACAGGCAGGTCGCGCTGCTCCGTGAGCGCCGTCGTGGTGAATACGACCGCGTCGTTGGCAATGGTGGCCGTCTGCAAAGACCGGCTCGCGAGGACGCTCGCCCCACCAAAGGAACTGAGCTGGTTTCAATATGAACGGCCATGGCCGCAGAATCCGCTTGCCTCCTCCGCCCGCTACCGTGGAAGCTGATGGTTGCGGATGACGCACCGAGACCATGATTTTTGCGACCACTGACACATTGCGGCCGGCCGGCCGGCGCGCATGAGCGGCAAACTGCGCATGAGCAGCCTGCTTCAAAGCGGGCTGATTTTTTCCGCCGTCAATTTCATCACCGGTCTGGGCAATCTTGCCTTTCAGGGCGTCATGGGGCGGCACCTGGGCGACCAAGGGCAATACGGCAACGCCAACAGCGCGCTGGGCGGCTTCATGCCGCTGCTGGGCCTGCTGCCGTGCGTGGCGACGCTGGCAGTCACGCATTACATCGCCCACTACCAGGCCTGCGGCGACCACGCGCGGCTGCAGGGGCTGCTGGCCGGCAGCCGGAAATTTCTTTTCCGGTTCACGGTGGTCGGCTCGCTGCTGGCCCTGGCCGCGGTGAAGCCGCTGAGCGATTTTTTCCATTTCAGCCAGAGCCTGATGCTGGTGTCGCTGGGCTGCACGCTGTTCGGCCTGTGGGGTTCCTATGCCACGGTGCTGTGCCAGGGCTTCGGGTGGTTCAAGCGGCTCGCGCTCATCGGCCTGCTGGGAATGGCGCTCCGGTTCGGGTTCGGCTGGTTTGTCACGATAAAATGGCCCTCGGCGGAAACCGCCGTGCTGGCCACCGGTTTTGCGCTGCTGGCAAATCTCGCCCTTCTCTGCTGGCGGAAAGACCTGGTCATCCGCAGCGCGCCGGTCTCGCCCTGGAACCGCGAGTTCGTACTCTACTTTGTCATCAGCGCGGCGTGCGTGGGCGGCAGCTACTGTTTCTTCCAGGGCGACCTGCTGGTCGCCAAAAAATATTTTTCCGGGAAGGATCTCGACGCCTACACCGCCGCCGGCCAGCTCGCGCGGGCGCTGCCGATGACGGTGGGGCCGATGCTGACGGTGCTGTTCACCTCGCGCTCAAGCCAGCGCGCGGGCGGCATCGTGGCGGAGCAGCTAAAGCTGATGGGGATTTATGCGGCCGGCCTGCTTGCCGGCGCGGCCGGCCTGTTTGTGCTGCGGGGTTTCTGCGTGAAGCTCATCTTCGGCCACGCCCTGCCGGCGGCCGAGGCCATGATCGTCCAGCTTTCGATCACCATGGTATTTGTCGGCCTGCTGCAAGCGCTGGCGCAATGGGCGCTGGCCAGCCGCTGGACGCGGCTTTCGCTGCTCTACGGCGCCCTGGGCATCGCCTATTGGCTGGTGCTGCTGGCGCTGGGCCGGACCCCGGCATCCCTCCTGCCCGTCATGGCCGGGGCGACCGGAATCGCGCTGGTCATCCTGCTGGCCGGCTGGCTCATCATGATGTGGCGGCACAAACCGGTCCCGCAAAGCTGATTTGAATTTGTCCACGCCTTCCGCCACACTGGCGGCGTGCCGTCCGATTCCGAATCCTTTCACTGGCCCCGCGTCAGCATCATCAT
This sequence comes from uncultured Verrucomicrobia subdivision 3 bacterium, assembly GCA_903917705.1. GTDB lineage: Bacteria > Verrucomicrobiota > Verrucomicrobiia > Limisphaerales > UBA11358 > UBA11358. The sequence goes on from CAIXBQ010000103.1 coordinate 63,686, forward strand.
GCCGACGCTGAACGCCGGGGAGCTGCTGGACAATGTGCTCGGCTCCCTCGCGCGCCAGACCTGGCCGCGCGACCGCTATGAGATCATCCTCGCCGACGCCCATTCGAAGGACCGCACCCGGGAAATTGCCGCCCAATACGGGGCGATCGTCCTGGACGACAACGGGAAAAACATGGAGGAGGGCAAGCGCCTCGCGCTTCGTCACGCCACCGGCGAATACATCGTCTTTGTGGACGCGGACAATGAGATCACCCACCCCGACTACCTGGAGCTTGCGGTGAAGGCGCTCGCGGCGAATCCGCAGGCGCTCGGGGTGGAGGGCTATTATCTGCCGTCACCGAAAATGAGTTCGTTCTGCGCCTACCTCACGCACCGGCTGCACATCAGCGACCCGATCTGCTGGCTGATGAGCGCCAATCCGCAGCTCGTGGCGCGCGACGGCGAGGCGGAACGCTGGCGGCTGCCGGGGAATTCCTGCTCGTATCCGCTCGGCGCGAACGGGTTTGTGTACCGGCGCGCGGATCTGCAGGCGGTGCAGGCCGGCGAAAAATTCCAGGACACGCATGTCGCGCTGTTCCTGATGAAGAACGGGAAGCGCGAATGGCTGCGGATCCGGGGGCGCGGGGTTCATCATTATTACGTCCAGACGCTGTGGGGCTTCGTGCAGAAGCGCCGCCGCGCCACGGTGCATTTTCTGCGCGTGCAGGAAGAGATGCCGGTGAACTGGATGAAGGAAAAGCCGCCGGTGCCGCTGTGGCTGGCGGCGGCCTATTGCGTCACTTTTTTCGGCCCGCTCTGGCACACGCTGCGCGGAATCGCCCGCGACCGCGACGGGCGGTGGCTCTGGCATCTGCTCGCGAGTCCGGCCAGCGTGCTGGGCAATGCGTGGGGAGTGCTGACCTATCGGCGGCGGCGCAACGACCGGGGCACCGGCGGCCAGAGCCTCATCGCCGAACTGCAGGTGAAACAGACTTTGAAGCGGTGAGGTCGGACGACAAAAACAGAGGTCAGAGATCAGCGGTCAGAGGTCAGACCGCAAGACTACGGACTACGGACCAAATCCGGAATGCGAAAAGCGAAAAGCGGAAGTTAAACACCAAGGCACCAAGCATTTCTTAGCCACAGATGGGCATAGATGAAACACGGATTCAGGGGAATAAACAAACGCCTCGCAGAACCGGAGCAGACCATTACTTTTTTGGCCGTTTGGAGTAGTTGAACGTCTGCCGGCCGCGGATGAAGGCGCGCACCATGCTGAGGGCGTAAACCGAAAACATGACGGCTACGGCGAACGGGATCAGGGGCGCCCGCCAGTCGCGCGTGAGCATGGCCCACCGTCCGTAGTAGGTGGCGAGCGCCAGCAGGAGCACCAGGGAGGTCAGCGAGATGATCGGGACCGGGATAAAGATGCCCACCAGCAGGCCCAGCTTCAGGCTGTTGACGATCGTGATCGGCAGGGCGCGCCGCGCCAGCGCCCAGGCCAGGCCATGCTTGCGCAACATTGCGCCGGCCCCCTCGCCGATCTGGGCATGTTTCCGCAGCGTGGAGCTGAACCGCGACGAGGGCGGATGCAGGTGCGCGTGAATGACGATGACATCGGAAAAAGCGACCTTGCCGACGGCCAGCAGGCGCTCAACCATGTCCGCATCCTCACCCGCCGAAGCAAAGTGCACCTCATCGTAGCCCCCGATTTTTTCCAGCACATCGCGCCGGATGATGTCAAACTTGTTGGCCAGCCCATGCGCGGGCTTGGCATGGCGAAATTGCGACGAAGTCACCCGGTCCCAAAAGCTCATGGTATCCCAGTCGCTCTGCGGAATGTCGATCAGCGGCTCGACCGCCACCGCCCCCTCCCGCTCCAGCCAACCCACCTGGCGCAGCAGGGCATTGTCGTCCGGCAGATAGCAATCGGGATGCATGTAGCAGACATAGCGCGAACGCGCGGTCTGCCAGCCCAGATTGCAGGCGCCGGCCATCCCCCGGTCCAGACGCTGGACTTTCACGATGTCCCAGTGCGAGCCCAGCGGGTGGGCCTGGATGATTTCCAGCGTATCGTCCTGGATGAGGTCGCAGAGGAAAATAATCTCGCAGCGGGAGGGCCCCTGCTGCCGATGGAGGCTGTCGAGCGCCTTGCCGATCGTGACCCGGCAGCTATGGATGGGCATCACCACGCTGACCCAGGGGGCGGCCGGGTCCGGGGGCGGTGCGGGGGTGGATTTGGCGGTGGCCGGTTGCTCCATATTGATATTCATGGATGAAAGCTGCGGTGCGGGGCTATGTCGCAGCCCCGCTTGGAACGGATGAAGGGTTGATCCGGCGCAGCAGCCTGGCCGGCGCCCCGGCGATGACCGAGCCGGCCCCAAACGATTTTGTCACCACAGAATTCGCCCCCACCACAGAATTGGCGCCAAGGGTCACGCCGGGCATGATGACCACGTTGCAGCCGATGAAACATTGGTCGCCGATGACGACCGGGCGGCCCGGGGTGAGGCCGCTCGTCACCGGGCTGAGGCCGGGGCCGGTGACATGCGAATGATCCATCACCGTCACGCGGTAGGAAAGCAGGCAGCCGACGCCGATCTGAATGGCCTGATTGGCGGTGATGACAAAATCATTGCCCACGGAAGTGCCCGAACCGATCCGGATTTTCGCCTGGCGATTATCCAGCGGCAGATAAAACCAGCCGCGCCGCCCCAGGCTGACGCGGTCGCCGAGCTCCAGATTCCGCACATTGCCCAAAGGCCACTCGATGCCGGCACCGGCGCGCACGCCGCCGCCGGCCCGCAGGCCCAGGCAGCGCGGCAACAGGAGTCGGAAGAAACTGACGAGTCCGTTCCAGGCACCCAGGATGCGACGAAGAAAATTCACCATGATTATTTTTTGGGTTTGGTGAAAAACACCGGGGCGGCCGGCGAAATTGAGGCTTCAATGGCCTGCCACATTGCCCGGGCGCGGGCATTCCAATCCCATTCCAGGCCGGCGGCCAGCGCCTCCCGGCTCGTTTCGGCGTAGAGTTTTTCGTCGGTGAGCAGGCGGTGGATGCAATCGGCCAGCCCGGCAAAATCGCCCGGCGGCGCTTTCAGCCAGCCGCGCGGATAATAAACCCGCAGCGGCGGCAGATCAAAGGACACGCCCGGCAGCCCGCAGCAGAGCGCCTCCGCCGAAGCCATGCCGCCGACCTCAAACACGGCGGGGTAAACCACCACGCGGGCCGACTTGATGATCCGGTATTTCTCCACGCCGTCCCGGAAGCCGAAGAATTCCACGTTTTTCGCGAGGCCCAGTTTTTCCGCCCTGGCCTTGCAGGCGGCGTCCAGCGGGCCCGAGCCGATCATGGCCAGGCGGGCGTCCGGTTTCTTTTGGGTCAAAAGTTTCCAGACGTCCATCAGTTCCAGCGGACCTTTTTGCGGATGCAGCCGGCTGATGAACACGGCGTCGAAGGTTTTTTGCGCCGGCTCGGGCACGCTTTGCGGGATGGCCAGATCCACGCCGCCCATCACGGCATAAGTGGATTCCGGCGAGCGGCCGTCGGCGATCATCAGGTCGCGGTCCTGCGGCACCGTGGTCAGGATCATCTCCGCCTCGCGCAGGGTGCGCCGGTAAATCTGCTGCTGGAACGGGCGGTAGGCGGTGAACATCAGGCCGGGGCCGGGCTGGCCGGAAAACCATTTGGGCGCGAAAAAGTAAAGCCCCACCACCAGCGGAGCCTCGGGATAGCGTTTTTTCAGGCGCATGGCCGGGAGGCAACTTGGATGAAATTCCGACGCGGCCATGATGAGATGCTTTTCGTCCGGCGAGAACCGGATTTTATCCACGCCCCGGAGGCCCTTGAGCATTTGCATGAACCACCAGAACGGCCGGCCGAATTTTTTCAGATGGTCGGCCGGCCAGGTGACATGTTCGAGGCCTTTCAGTTCAAACCAGTCGCAAAGCTGCCGGGCGCCTTCATTGCCATAGACCGTGACCCGGTGCTCCCGGCTCCAGCGGCGGATGCACTCCACCATGATGCGGTCCCCGCCGCTCAGGGAGATCGGCGGCGGCACCGTGGTGTTGGCGATCCAGTGGATGTGCATTGGCGGGGATAATTTAGCGGCAGAAAAGCGTCAGTGTCCATCGGCAATTAGTCAAAGCACCGGCTAGCCGCAACCATTTCCCACAGCTGCCCACCGACCCCTCGTGCCACAGAATATGTTTAGCCACAGATGTGCACAGATGAAACACGGATTGGAGACAACCGACAACGGACCTGAAACCTGCGGTTTAATCAAGACTACCCCAGGCAACCCCGGACGGCGCAGCGCGACCGTCCCTACCTAAGCAATGTCAACCCTGCGGCGCAGCACACCATCGACCAAAGCAAACATAATTCCCGGACGGCGCAGCGCACCGTCCCTACCATGCCGATTGCTATTGACCGAGCAGGCGGAAGAACTGCAGGTGCTGGGCGGTGGTGATGGGCACGGTCACGGAGACATTCGCCCCGTTGGTGGTCAGGGGCAGCACCAGGGTGGTCCACGGACCCAGCAGGCTATCCGCGCCCTGCACCTGGAAGGTCCCGGCATCCAGCTGCCACGAAAGTTGCATGCCCGAACGGGTGACCGACGAAAGCGCCATGACTGGCTGGGGCGGCAATACCACGGCGCCGTTCACATACGCCGTTGAAAGCGCGTTCGCCAGCTTGTCGGCGACTTGCAGCCTGGCCACGTTGTTGTCCAGGGTGAGGGTTGCGGAGCCGCTGGCATTGGTGGCGGTGGCAAACCGCAGCACGGCCACCTGATTGGTTCCGGCCGCCAGGGACGCCCCCGGGGACAAGGCCAGCGCCACCCCGACTTTTCCCGTCAACTGGTTGGAATTAACATTCAGCCGGCCGCTCGGTATGGCTGAGCCGAGGGAGACATTGAGCAGGGTCAACTGGCTGGGATTGTATCCCACGGTCATGCCGACGGCATTTTCATTGGTCGTGCAGACCAGTTGCACCGGCACATTGATGATCTGACCGCGCTGCGCCGGCAGGCTGGCGATCTGCAAGGTTCGGGCAGGAGTCTGGCCGCCATGGGGCACCGCCACCAGGTTTGGAGCGACGGGCAAGGTGACCAGGGTCAAGGGATCGAGCCCGAGCGCATAGCGTCCGGCCTGCACCCAGTCGGCCACGGTCAGGATGGCATCCGGCGCGTTGCGGGGAGCGCAATCCGCCCGCAACATTTCGTCGCTATTGGTCACCACATCGAGCCCCGCCACCATGCGGCCGACTTCCAGCCAGTCTTGAACACTGACCTGATGGTCGCCATTGGTGCGCGGATAAACATCCGCGGCATATTCCGCCGGTATCAGCGAGATGCTCCCGCTTTGATAGATGGCAGGCATGCTGTCCAGATTGTTGTCCCAAACCTGCCGGCCCGTGGGGAGGTCGCCGAAGGTAAGATTGGCCGTTGTCGAATTGGTCACGGACAGGGCCAGGAAGGTCAGCCGGGCCACTTCCTGGGTACCGGCGGGGATCACCGCGCCGGTATCCAGCAGGATGGCAAAGCCCACAAAGCCGTTGTTCGTCTGCGAATCCACCTCCTGCAAATAGGCTCCCGCGGTCGCCAGTCCCGGCTGTACGCTTTGCAGCACCAGTTTGGCCGGGTCATATCCCACGCTGCCCATGAAAGCGTTTTCAAATCCCACGGCGGTCATCATGACCGGAATGGTGATCGTGTTGCCCGACATGGCGTTGGTGGAACCCAAAGCCAGCACAGTCTGCTGCAGCGTCAGCACCGCCGCGGCGCTGTTGGTCGTGGCATAGGCGTTGCTCACGACCACATCGTAATTGCCGGCATCACCAATGGTCGCACTGGCCAGCGTCAAGTTGGTCGTGGTCGATCCGGAAATATTGGCGCCGTCAACCAGCGGGGTCCCGTTTTTCCGCCAATGATAAGTCAACGGCCCGGTGCCGGTGGCCGCCACCGTAAAGCCGGCGCTGTTGTAGCTTAACACGGACAGGCTTTGCGGCTGCTGGGTGATGGTGGGCGGCAATACAACTGTCAGGGTCGCCGCACCACTGTTGGTCGCGCCGACCGGGTTGGTCACCAGCACGGCGTAATCCCCCGCCTGGGTCAACTGAATATTGGGAAGAATCAGAGTCGAATTGGTGGCACCGATGAGGTTCGTCCCGTTCCAACTCCATTGATAGGTATACGGGGCTGTCCCGCCGGCCGTCACATTAAATGTGGCGGTTGTTCCCAGAAGGTTGGTCTGGTTCTGCGGCTGGGCTGTGATGACTGGAAGCGCCAGCACGTTAAACGGATTGCTGGAGGCGGTATGACCGCTGCCATCATTGGCGAGCAACACGACGTTCGTTGCGGGCTGGGTCAGGGTGATGCTGCCATTCCACGCGCCATTGACGAGGTTTCCGGTGTTGGTCGGCGACAGGGGAAGGTTTGCCGGCAATTGCAGGCTGACGTTGTCAACGTAAGCATCAATATAGCTGTAGGATTCATCCACCCAGAACATCACCCGCACTTTTTGTCCGGCATAAGCCGTCAGGTTGTAGTTCGTTTGCACCCAGTTGCCCAGCAAGACATTGCCGGGGCTGGTCGTGAACGCCGTGGCCAGAACAGTGTTGTTCGTATTACATATCCGCACCTGAAATCCCTGAAAGGAATTGAATGAACTGTAATAATTGCGCACGCAATGCGCCCAATTCAAGGTCGCCACAGAGACCCCGGACGGAATGGTGACGTCCTGATACATATAAAAAACGCCGGAGCCGGTTTCCTGGCCCAAGGCGCTGAAGCTTCCGGCGAAGGGCGCCAGCGCCCCGCTTGCGCCGGGCGGAATCACCGTTCCGTTGTTGGTGATGAATTTTCCATAGGTGCTGTTCACCAGCGTCCAATTGGTGAGGGTGCCCGTTTCAAATCCACCGTTCAGAATGGCCCCGCTATTGGTTATCACGCCGGCACTCGAAGCCTGCAATGAAAGAGCACCGGTGTAATTGGTGACAGTCACGTTATTGACATTCTGTGCCGTGAGGGTGACGCCGAACGGCTGGCTGGCAGCCTGCGGTGAGGCAATCGGGGACCAGGCAAAATGATCCAGGGTCAAGAGCACTGCAAGGGCGGCGTTGGAACTGACCGTCGAGCCATAGGCATTGGTCACGGAAACAGCGTAATTGCCAGCTTGCGACATTTGCAAATTGGTCAGCGTCAGCGTGGCGTTCGTGGCATCGGCAATATCGGTCCCGTTGCAATTCCATTGATAGGTGAACGGCTTCGAGCCGGTGGCGGTCACGGTAAAAGACGCGGTGCCGCCGGCCTGAACCGACTGATTGGCAGGCTGGGCCGCAATGGTTGGCGGAACCGTTAAAACAGTCAGGATCGCATTGGTGCTGTTGGTCTGGCCGTAGCCATTCGAGATGAAAGCGGCGTAGGCACCCGCATCCGTTGGTTGCACATTGTTCAATGTCAGCGTCGCATTGGTCGCGTTGTCCAGATTCGTCCCATTGATGCTCCATTGATAGCTCATCGGCTGCGAACCGTAGGCGCCCACGGTGAAGGCGGTCGCATAACCCGCCACCACCGCCTGGCTAACCGGCTGGCTCGTGATCGAGGGCGGCGTCGCAGGGAAGATAGTGGTGTTGAACAAGACCGAAAGCGTATTGGCTCCATAGTTCCCACTGATCAAATCCACCCGGCCATCGCCATTCACATCCGCAGCCGCTACGGTTCCAGGAGCGCTGCCCACGCTTACCGTAGCCGCCAGCCCGAAGGCGCCACTCCCGTCGTTCGTCATCACCGAGAGCGTATTAGTGGTTCCCACATTTGCGGTGATGAAATCCAGCTTGCCATCCCCGTTTACATCCGCCGCCGCGATCCCGTTTGGCTGGGTGCCGACTGGATAGGAGCCCCGCAGCGCAAAACCGCCGGAGCCATTATTTGTGAACACATTGATCGTGGAGTTATTATTGTTTGCCGTGATCAAATCCACCTTGCCATCGCCATTGACATCCGCCGCCTTGACCGCAACCGGGTAGCCTGCGGCATAGGTGCCACTTAAACCAAAAACGGCGTTGCCGTTATTCGTGAACACCGAAAGAGTGCTGTCACCACTGTTCGCGGAGATCAAATCCATCTTGCCATCGCCGTTGACATCGGCCGCCGCGATCCCGCCGGGTGCGCTGCCTGCGCCCAGCGTCGCAGCAAGCAACCAGCCACCGTTCCCATTATTCGTAAACACCGTGAGCGTGTTGGCGTCATAGTTCGCGGAGATCAAATCCATCCTGCCATCGCTATTGACATCTGCTGCCGCGACCCAACCTGGCCGGCTACCTGATCCGGCTGACAGTGTCGCCGCGAGCGCAAAGCCGCCGCTCCCGTTGTTGGTGAACACCGAGAAAGCGCTGCCCCCGGGGGCAGCGTTCCCGGCGAGTATATCCATTTTGCCATCGCCGTTGACATCCGCCGCTGTGAGTCCTGAGATTCCAATGCCTGAACTCAACGTTGCCGCCAGCACAAACCCACCACTGCCATTGTTCGTCAAAACCGACACAGTGTTGGCGGCATAGTTCGCGCACATTAAATCCATCTTCCCATCGCCGTTGATATCCCCCGACACGACCCCTTGAGGTTGGCTACCCACGCCCGGTGAGGATGAAAGTGTAAACGTGACTTGGGCCTGAAGTTGGAAAGTGACGACCCCAAAAATGATAAATGATAGAATTTTTTTCATAATTTACTCCAAATTATTGTAGATACCGTTGCGTGACTGTGAAGATTCGAATGACTCTGATCCCGGTCGGTCGTGGCTGTGGAATGCGCCCGAAGCCCATAAAGCCACTGTTGCCGGCTGCCCAAACCATTAAATTAACGGCCCTTACACTCACGATACTATTACGAACATAAATAAGCCGCCGTGTCAACTATTTTTTGATCTTGCTTTCATGCCCGCAGTGACGGGGTTTGGATTGGTCGGCCCTCAATCCATTGACGCTTCTTTTTCAACCAGCTAACTTTGCGCGCATGGAAAAAATTCTCGTCACCGGCGGCGATGGGCTGCTGGCGCATCAACTAAAAACCATCGCACCGGCCGGTTTTGAATTTTCATTTCTAGGCCGGGCGGAATTCGACCTGACCCAAAAGGAATTGATGGCGCGGCGGCTGGCGGAACTGCGGCCGCAGGCGGTCATCAACACGGCCGCCTACAATCTGGTGGACCGCTGCGAAATCGAGCGCGACCTTTCCTGGGCGGTCAATGCCACGGGACCGGAAACGCTCGCCAGCCTGTGCGCGGAAAAAAACATCCGGCTGGTCCACTACGGGACGGACTATGTTTTCGACGGCGCAAAAAAATCGCCCTATTCGGAGGCCGACGCGCCCCATCCGCTGAACCATTACGCCGCCGGGAAATCCGCGGGCGAGCAGGCGGTGCTCCGGGCCTCGCCGGAGCATCTGGTGCTGCGCACGAGCTGGGTGTTCGGCTGGCATCCGACGCAGACGAAATCCTTTGTCCACACGATTTTGCGGGCCGCGCGCGAGGGCCGCGCCTTGAAATCCACCACCGACCAGATTTCCGTCCCGACCTTCGCCCCGGATCTGGCGCAGTGGACCCTGGAACTGCTGCAGGGGAATGCCGGGGGATTGTTCCACGCGGTCAACGATGAAGGCGTCAGCCGGTTTGACTGGGCGAAAATCATTCTGGAGGAAGCGGCCGGGGCCGGGCTGATTCCCGCCGCCCCGCCGGTTGAGCCGGTGCTGAGTTCGTTTTTCAACGCCACCATGCGCCGGCCGGATTACACGGTGCTCGACAACGGGAAACTGGTGAAGTCGGTGGGGCATCCCGCCGGGTCATGGCGCTCCGGCCTGAAGAAAATGCTCGCCCAGATGAAATGATTTTGGGTAGTCTTCGCAAACATGTCCACTGTCTGGCAACCAGTTGAAGTTCGCGGAATTGTTGAGATTCCCGGGCTGCCGGGCGTGCGCGTGGAGGCGCTGCCGGTTTTCAAGGACGCGCGCGGCAGCCTGCATGAGCTGTTCCGCGTGGACGAAATCCCCGCCGGCTTTCAGCCGCTGATGGCCTGTTCCTCGTGGTCGCATCCGGGCGTGACGCGCGGGCCGCACCAGCACGTGGGGCAGGACGATTATTTCACGTTTGCCGGGCCATCCGATTTCACGGTTTATCTCTGGGATGACCGCCCCGGCGCGGCCGGCCCCGCCAAGGGCTGGTTCATCAACACCGGCGAGCAGGCGCCGACGCGCATCCATGTCCCGCGCGGCGTGGTCCATGCCTATCGCAACACCGGAAGCGCTTTTGGCCTCGTGGTGACCGTCACCAGCCTGCTGTTCAAAGGCGCCGGCCGGCGCGATCCCGTGGATGAAATCCGCCACGAACTGAATCCGAATTCACCCTACCAACCCCCACCGATATGATCCAAGAACGCACCCATTGCCGCACCTGCGGCTCGAAAAACCTCAAGCTCATCCTCGACCTCGGCAAGACGGCGCTGGTGAATGATTTTCTCAAGCCGGAGGAAGTGGCCAATTACAAAATCTCCCTGCCGCTGCGCGTGGTGCTTTGCCCGGACTGCTCGCTGGTGCAGCTTGGCGACACGGTGGATCCCAAAATCCTCTATTCGCACTACGCGTACGTCACCTCCACCTCCAAGACGATGGATACGCATCTGGACAACATGATGTCGCACCTGCTGGCGACGGCCCGGCTCGGGTCCGGCTCGAAGGTGCTGGAGATTGCGTCGAACACCGGCGTGTTCCTGAAAAAGTTCAAGGAGCAGGGCTGCGAAGTGCTGGGCGTGGAGCCGGCCGGCAACATCGCCGATGTGGCCCTGGCCACGGCCATCCCTACGCGCAAGGAATTTTTCAACGCGGCCACCGCGAAAAAGCTGCGGGCCGAGTGGGGCGCGGCGGATCTGATCATGGGTCGCCATGTGTTCGCGCACATCGACGACCTGCGCGACCTGGTGGCAGGGCTGGAGGCGATTTCGCATGCGGACACCCTGATCGCGTTTGAGGTTCCGTACGTGGTGGACTTCTTTGAGCACACGGAATACGACACGATTTATCACGAGCATCTGTCCTACATTTCCATCCGCGCGGTCGAGGCGCTGGTGAAGGATTCGGCGTTTATGGTGTCGCGCGTGGATCATTATCCCATCCATGGCGGCTCGATTTTATTCCATCTGCGGCATCGTTCCTCCAAAGCCGTGCCGCATGCGAGCGTGGCGGCGGCGCTGGAAAAGGAAAAGCAGATGAAGCTGGCCGAGCCGGCGACCTGGGAGGCTTTCGCGCAGCGCGTGAACCACATCCGCACCGAACTGCCCGCGCTGCTGCGCAAATTGAAGGCGCAGGGCAAGCGCATCATCGGCTACGGGGCGTCGGCGAAGGGCAACACGCTGCTGAACACCTGCGGCCTGAGCACGAAGGAACTGGACTACATCATCGACAACACGCCGTTCAAGCAGAACAAGATCGCGCCCGGCTCGTGGATCCCGGTGCGGCCGCCGGAAATGCTGCTGAAGGACCAGCCGGATTACGCGCTGCTGCTGGCGTGGAATTTTGCGCCGGAAATCATCAAGCGCGAGACGGAATTCCAGAAGCGCGGCGGCCGTTTCATTGTGCCGATACCGGAGCCGAAGATTGTGGAGCCGGCGGCGTAGGGAAAAGGGGCAAAGCGAAAATCGGAAATATAAAGAGTTGGCAGTCGTCAGTTGGCAGTTGGCAGCAAATGCGGGACCAACGGACCGCGGACCGGGACCAAGACCTGAAGGGGGCAAAGGGGAAAGTGGAAAGGGGGCGTGCGAAGAGGGCGGGAGGCAGGAGGCAGGAGTTAGGAGTTTGGAGCGAGAAGGGGCAGGCCCAGGACCGCAAAGCGGCTAGAATTGCACAAACCTCAAAATGGCCGGGAAGCGGCCGGTGTGGCAACGGTTCGCCAATGTTTTACTCGGTGCAGAGGGACTGAATCTCCGGGGCAGAGAGCGCCCGGTTGTAGATGCCAATCTCGTCCATCGCTCCTGAAAACACGCTTCTCGGATTGGCCACGGAGCCGTAAGTTGTCCGGGCACCAAACAGTAAATAAGGAAAGCTCGTTTGAGGAACTATGCTTCCGACGTTCGCCTGCGCTTCTACGGTTCCGTTGAGATACAACGAGGCTGCCCCGGATGCTTTATCATAGGAGAAGGCAACATGTTGCCAAATGCCAGGAATCAACAGGTCCGGTCGTGAAACAAATGTATGGCCGGTTCCGTTGTCAGCATCCAGAACATTGGCACACAGGTGCCACCCGCCTGATCCATCAACTTGTTGTATGGTAAAATCGATCCCGACATCTGAACCATTCGCTGTCCCAAGTATTCTCTCATATTCAGCAATGATGGTCTCCGTTATTGATGTTGCCGGCTTAAGCCACGCTACGATGGTAAATCCGTCTCCCGCCCCGATGTTCAAGACTGGTTTGGTGGGAACGAGCAGAAAGGCTCTACCCCGACTAAATCTGGCATCCGGGAACCCGGTGCCCCTGCCACTTTCATTCAGGCTGAATGCCTGACCAACTTTGCCCGGGGTGAAACCGGCCCCGTTGACCAGTTGCCCGTGGCAACCGCCCACGCTGTCTTCGGCGTTGCCCTCGCCCGACCAGAGCGCCACCAGACCTTCCAGCGTCCGGCCCGGATGCCCCGGGGCGGATACCGACAGATGCCGGATGGCAGCCACCGGCAACTCCACTTTGCCGAAGCCGGTGATGACGCGCAGTTCGGAATTCACGAACCGGACGGTCAAGACGTCGCCATTGGCGGTTGTCAATTTTGCCGAGTTGGTCGCGCCAAACTCAACAGTTCGCATGTCTTTCACCGCCAGTTTCAATTCGCCCAGAAGCAATGATTGAAATTTGAACGTGTCTTCCGCGGTTTGCCCGACAACCCGCGAGCCGTCCCGCAGATCAATGGTCAGCCGGGCGGCGGATTCCTTGGAGTCGGCGGGAGCCGCCGGGACGGAATGGAGGCCAAACGCAAAGATACAAAACGCGCAGAGATAACCCAGAAAGCCTTTCATAATGGTTTGAATCTGTGTCCGGCCGCCCGGACAGTCAAGCGGATTAAGCCATTTTAGTCACAGATGGCTACAAAACAGAGGTCAGAGATCGGAGGTCAGAGGTCAGCAAACCATGAAAGCGGAAAGTGTGTGCCACACGGGCAACCCCTAAAACACGAAAGCAGAAATTCACTACCAAGGGGCGAAAATGCTAAGAACACGGACAACTGACAACTGACGACTGACGACTGACGGCTATAACGAACTCAAAACTTGAAATCCGAAACTCCCAAGGGACTGCGGTCTGGGTTTATTTCGGATTTCCGTTTTGGTTTTGCTCCGGTAAAGTTCGCGGATGTCATCTGTCCGTCCCAACTCCGGCGAAGCCATGAAGCAGGTCGTGCTGCTGGTGGGCATCGGCAACAATGACCGGGGTTCCGCGCAACTTGCCTCCGCCTTCGGCCGCGCGGTGCTGATGCAGGATGCCTACATCGAGCATCGGGAAATCTGGGAGCGGGGCCAGCGGGTGTTCAACGGCCCGGAAACCAAAATCCAACAGCCCCGCCTGGTGGGGGAGCTGACCTTCGGGCTGTTTTCCGCCTTGCGGATCCTGAAAAGATACCGCGCGGACATGGCCGGACAATCCTGCGACCTGGTCATCACGAGCGCCTATGTCCAGACCGTGGTCGGCCTCTGGCTGCGGGCCACCGGCAAAACGCGCAAGGTGGTCTGCGTGATCTCCGATTACCTGCCGCCCCGGGGCCGGCTGATCGTGCGGATACACCGCCGCATCACCGGCGGGCTGACGCGGCTGGTGGCGCGGCTGGCCGATGAAGTCTGGGCGGTTTCGCCGCGGATTCCGACCGCCCGGGCCAACCCGCGGAATTTCGTCATGCCGTTGCTGATTGACAACAACCGCACGCTGCCGGACGGTCGCGATGAGATCGGCTACATCGGGTTTCCCTCGCCGGACCATGCGCTGGACGTGCTGTTTGAGATCTGCCGCAAGCATGGGTTCAAGCTGAATGTGTTCGGGGATTCACCGTATCTGCAGTCCATCCGGCCGCTGGCGCCGCCCGGCACGGTTTTTCACGGGATCACCAACGACAATGTGAAGATCGGCAGCGTGCTCGCGCGCTGCTTCTGCGGCTATGCGGTGTATCGGGACACCAGCCCGAACAGCTACAGCCACTACGGGATACCGTCGAAGTGCCTCCAGCTTTTTGCGAGCAACGTGCCGGTGGTGACGACCAACACGGCGCATTTCACCCAATACATCGCGCAGTCCGGCGCGGGCTGCGTGGTGGAGCCGGCACCGGCGGAAATTGAAAAAGCCGTGCTCGACATCCGGGCGCGCTTTCCCGTCTATTACGAGGCCATCAACCGCTTTCGCGAAACCTGGAACGCCGGCGTGGAAAAATTTCATCACGAGCGAATCGGCGGGTTATTGAAGTAACTCTCAAGATAGATTGGGGTGGTTGTTATCATTCTTCAAGTTGGGAATACGTAGCCTCAAATGGTCATAATATTGATTAATGTTTTGTTTTCTAACGTCGATGCGGCATAAAATCTGAGCATAAATATGAAAGTCAGTGTTGTCATAGTCACCTATAATAGTGCGCCATTTCTTCCTCGCTTGTTCGAGTCGATTCGGAACCAGACAGCCTTTGATGATTTGGAGGTGATCGTCATGGATAATGGATCTTCTGACGATACGGTGGCGTTATGTCGTCAGCTTTCGGCGGCGTGGCCGAGAGCCGCCCGGATCGAGCCGCGCGGGCAAAACTTTGGTTATGCCGTTTCGTCGGAGGCTGGTGTAAAACTTGCGACCGGCGAGTATATATTAAATTCAAACGCGGATACCTGGCTGGAGCCGGATTGTCTTGAAAAACTGCTTTACGCCATAGAGGATGCCAAGGCTGCGTCCGCGTGTGCCACCGAGGCAGAAATGGATTCAAACAAGACAGCTGCTCCATCTCCTGGCGGCTTTGACATTTTTGGGCGGCCAACCTGGACTGAATTAGTGCCCAACACCCGCTCGGATTCTCGCCAATGGGACTTTTGTTTTATGGTTGCGGGAGCAGCGTTTCTGACCCGTCGTGATGTTTGGAATCAACTTGGAGGTTATGATTACAAACATTTCATGTATGCCGAGGATGATGACATTTCGTGGAAGCTCTGGCTGGCTGGCTACCAGAACATTTCCGTCAAAAGTGCCATTGTGCATCATCGCTCCGGCCGAGGATGGGAAATAAAGGAATTCACTCGTTATCTCGTAAACCGGAACAGCCTGATCGTGGTGCTCAAGAACGCGCAGCATATATTGCTGCTGTGCGCCTTTCTGCAAGTTCTGATGTTGATCGGTGAGGCAATGCTGTTATTGGTCATCAGCCGGAGGTGGAAATTCGTCTGGAACAGCTATTTCAAGGCCATCATTGACGCTTTCAAAATGTGGCGACATATCCTTGAAAAGAGAAAATTCAACCGTCGGATCCGGCACCGTTCGGATTGGGCCATGGCCCGGATGTTCCTACGGTTCCGCATCAATCGATGGGATAGGGTTAAAGACTTTTTCAAGGGCAAGCGGCCCGTGGTGAAATAGATCCCAGACCTCCCGCCCTTTTGGCGGGTAGGGTGGGAAGATTCGTGTTTCTGGTAAGCGAGTGGCCCCGCGAGCCGCGCCTTACGGCGGGTCACCTTGGGGGAACCGGCTCGCGAGTACGCTCCCCCACCGCACCTGGTGGATGGCCACCTTCAGGCAATCCTAGCCCGCCGTGGGTGAGGCATGGCAACCGGACGGCTCGGTGGTAGGGACGGCACGCAGCGCGCCGTCCCCACCGACTCCGGTTTTCGGGTCAAACCCCGTGTGCGACGTGATTGACTTGCGCGGGGGAAAGCTTATTTTGTCATGGCTGTGACAACTATTGAACAGTCTGTTCCCCTCGTCCGCCTGGACGAACTGCCGCCGCGCGTCTGCGCCGTGGTGCGCAGCGTGGCGACCGACGACGAGGACACGCAGCGCCTCAAGACGCTTGGCGTCTGCCTGGGCCGCCGCGTGGAGCTCGTCCGCGCGGGCGATCCCCTTATTTTGAAAGTCTTCGGCTCGCGGCTCGGGATCTCCGCCGAGCTGGCCCGGCGCGTCCGGGTGGAAATCTGCCAGCCCGGCCACTGCGCCCTGCGCGAAAACGACTGCGCATGAACGGGTGTCATGAAACTCCGGCGGCGCCGGCCGGCGCCGCGCCGCATCATCACGCCTTCACCCTGGCGCTGGTCGGCAACCCGAACGCCGGCAAGACCACCCTGTTCAACGCGCTGACCGGCCTGCGCGCGAAGACCGCGAATTTCCCCGGCACCACCGTGGAGCGAAAAGTCGGCCGCCTGCACCTGGACCACCGGCAGATTGTGGTGGTGGACCTGCCGGGGCTGTACAGCCTGGACAGCAAATCCCCGGATGAGAAGCTGGCCGCCGACGCGCTGCAGGGGAAGCTGGAACACACCGCGCCCGACGCCGTGCTCGTGGTGGTGGACGCGACGAACTTGGAGCGAAACCTGTTCCTGGCGAGCCAGGTGCTGGAATTGAAATGTCCCGTGGTGGTGGCGCTGAACATGATGGACATGGCGCGGCGCGACGGCATCCGGATCGATGTGGCCAAACTGCGCGACGAACTCGGCTGCGTGGTGGTGCCCATCGCCGCGCGCAACGGCGACGGCCTGGACGAGCTCAAGCAGGAGCTGAACCGCCTCGTCGCCGGCGCCATGCCGGAAGCGGTGGATCACGTGGACCCGAACTGCGCCGGCTGCACAGGCTGCACGTTCCAGGCGCGCTACGAATGGACGGAGCAGATCTCCACGCGGGTCATGGATGCCGTCATCATCCAGCGCTCGGCGTGGACGGACCGGCTGGACGATATCTTCACGCATCCGGTCTTCGGCGTCATCGTGTTCAACCTGGTGATGATCGCGCTGTTCGGGCTGATCTTCTGGGCGGCAAAAATCCCGATGGAGCTGATCGACCACGGGTTCACGGGCATCGGCAAATGGGTCGGCGCGCACATGGCGCCGGGCGACTGGCAAAGCCTGCTGGTGGACGGCGTCATCGGCGGCGTGGGCGGCATCCTGGTGTTCCTGCCGCAGATCTGCATCCTGTTTTTCGCGCTGTCGCTGCTGGAGGACACCGGCTACCTCTCCCGCGCCGCGTTTGTGATGGACAAGATCATGCGGAAGCTCGGCCTGCCGGGGAAGGCCTTCGTGCCGCTGCTCTCGGCGCACGCCTGCGCGATCCCCGCCATCATGTCCGCGCGCGTCATCGAAAATCCGCGCGACCGGCTGCTGACGATCCTGATCACGCCGCTGATGACCTGCTCGGCGCGCATCCCGGTCTATGCCATGGTCACGGCCCTGCTGTTCCCGCATTCGCCGCTGAAGGCGGCGCTCGTGTTCACCGCGGCCTACGGCGTGGGGGTGGCGGCGGCGCTGGGCGCGGCGCTCGTCTTCCGCCGCACCATCCTGCCGGGCGGCAGCAAGCCGCTGATGATCGAGCTGCCGCAATACCGCGTGCCCGGACTGCGGACGGCCCTGCTGCACACGTTCGACCGCGCGAAGATATTTGTGAAGCAGGCGGGGACGATCATCCTGGTGATCTCGCTGGTGCTGTGGGCCCTGGCGCATTATCCGAAATCCGCCGCGCCGGCGGCGGCGGCGAGCCTGACCGCGCAGGCCGCGCAGCTGGAAACGGCCGGCGACGCGAAGCAGGCGGCGAAACTCCAGGCAGAAGCCGGCCGGCTGACCGCGCAGTCCTCGCTCCAGAATTCCTATGCCGGCAGGATCGGGCACTGGCTGGAGCCCGCCATCGCGCCGCTCGGCTACGACTGGCAGATCGGCATCGGCATCGTAAGTTCGTTCGCGGCGCGCGAGGTGATCGTCTCGACGCTGGCGATCGTCTACGGCGTGGGCGACGACGGGAAGGGCGACGACCGCACCTCGCTTTACGATTCGCTGCGGCGCGCCACCCGCACGGATGGCACGCCAATCTTCAACACCGCGACCTGCGCCAGCCTGCTGGTGTTTTACATCCTGGCGGCGCAATGCCTGTCCACCACGGCGGTGGTGCGGCGCGAGACCAACAGCTGGAAATGGGCGCTGTTCCAGATCGCCTACATGACGGGGCTGGCGTATGTGGCGGCGTTCCTGGTCTATCAGGGGCTGCGCCATTTCGGCCATCTGTAAGACCATCATCGTTGAAGGTTGCAAGTTGAAGGTTGCAGGTTTAGCGGTTTGGTGGCTTTGCCTTCGGATATCCGATTCCCGGGAATTTGTTTCCGCCGCCGTACGCCAGTGTTTATCCTGAAGCCATGAAACGCCTCCTCCGGTTGCTGCCCCTGGTCTGCCTGTCCGCCTGGTGCCTGTCCGCCGCGTCCGGCGCGGAGACCAACCACAATTTTGCCAGGTGGGAAAAGGAGATTGCCGCCTATGAGCGGGCGGACCAGACCAATCCGCCGCCCAAGGGGGCGATCGTGTTCACCGGCTCTTCGACCATCGCCCGCTGGAAGACCCTGGCCCAGGATTTTCCGTCGGCGCCGGTGATCAACCGGGGGTTCGGCGGTTCGGAGATCGTGGATGCCACCCATTTTGCGGATCGGATTGTTTTTCCGCCGGCGCCGCGGATGGTGTGCCTGCGCGCGGGCGGCAACGATTTGTGGGCGGGCAAATCACCGGCCCGGGTCGCGGCTGATTTCACGGAATTCGC
The DNA here is from genome assembly GCA_903917705.1 of uncultured Verrucomicrobia subdivision 3 bacterium. Lineage (GTDB taxonomy): Bacteria > Verrucomicrobiota > Verrucomicrobiia > Limisphaerales > UBA11358 > UBA11358. The sequence goes on from CAIXBQ010000103.1 coordinate 82,448, forward strand.
GGAGCGCGTCCACGCGCGGCTGCCGGAGACGGAGATCGTGTTCATATCATTAAGCCCCAGCGGGTCGCGCTGGCGGCAGCATGAGCAGGAAAAAGCCGTGAACACGCTGGTCCGCGAATATATCCAGGGCAAGGACCACTTGAAATATATCGAAACCTACGACCTGCCGCTGGACGCCGCCGGCAAGCCGCGACCGGAATTGTTCGTGGCGGACCAGCTGCATTTTAACGCCGCCGGCTACCGGTTGCTGGCGGCGCGGGTGCGTCCGTATCTGCCCCATTGATTGCCGGCGCGCAGGCCGGTTGACCCAGACGGTGGCGGGGCCAATCTGAAAGCGACCGGTTTTTCCAGACGGACATTTTTAACCGGCCTGGGAAAAAATCAACAGGGCGGTTCCGCTTTCGCCGGTCAAACCCCGTCCATTTCCAAGCAAATCGGCCCAGGGCGCGGCTGGCATCGCGCTTGCTTGGCTGGCGGAGGTTGAATTTGGGTGGGGAACCGGGCTGCCGGCGGATATTTTGCGGGGACTGAAATCCGGCCGGCAGCACGGACAAGCCCAAGGAGGAACACGGCGCACGCGCCGGGTTGTTTGGCCGGTAATCCGGCCGCGCCTGATGGAGGAGGCGGCGGCAACTGCGGCCGAATGGATCCGGCGCGTGCGGGCGGGTTTCGGTTACTAATATGCCGCTATTGGTTTATCTCAATCTTCTCGTCGTGACACTGCGCAAGGCGTGGTTTAATTTTCGCGGATGCAACAAACGACTTTGACGCTGGGCCACTCGCCCGACCCCGATGATGCGTTCATGTTTTACGCGCTGGCGAAGGATCTCATTCCCACGCACGGCTTCCGGTTCCAGCACATTTTGCAGGATATCCAGACGCTGAACGAACGCGCCACGCGCGGCGAACTCGACATCACCGCAGTCAGCATCCACGCCTACGCCCATGTCTCCGGCCAATACGCGCTGCTCCCGAGCGGCGCCAGCATGGGCGACGGCTACGGCCCGATGCTGGTGGCCAGACAGAAGTTTTCCCGCGAGGAAATTGCTAAGAAAAAAATCGCGGTGCCCGGCACCATGACCAGCGCGTTTCTGGCGCTGCAGCTCTGGCTGGGCAAGCCGGCGAAGGAATTCAATTTTGTGGTGGTGCCGTTCGACCAGATTTTTGCCGCCGTGAAAAATGGCGCGGCGGAAATCGGCCTCATCATCCACGAAGGGCAGCTGACCTATCAAAACGAAGGGCTCGTCGTGTGCGAAGACCTGGGCGTCTGGTGGGGGAAACAAAACGACGGGCTGCCGCTGCCGCTCGGCGGGAACGTCATTCACAAAAAATTTGAGATCGCCACGCGCCGGCGGATCTCCGACACGCTGACCGCGAGCATCCAGTTCAGCCTGGACCACCGCCCGGAAGCCGTGCAGCATGCGCTGCAATACGCCCGCGACATGGGGCGCGACCTCGCGGACAAGTTCGTGGGGATGTACGTCAACCACTGGACGCTCGATTACGGCGACAAGGGCCGCGAGAGCATCCGCCGTTTTCTCGGCCAGGCGTTTGAGCGCGGGCTGATCCCGCACCGGCAGGAACTGGAGTTTGTCGTTTAGAAATCCAGCTTTTCACCCTTGGGCTTCAAGCTGAAGAGGTAGGCGGCCAGGTCGCTCATTTCGGCGTCATTGATGATGGGATCCCACTTGGGCATGAAATGCGGCGGTTCGGGGCCGTTTGGATTCATGCGCGGAATGACGCGCTCGCCGCGCTTGACGAAGGCAATCAGCTCGGCCTGGTTGTAGCCGTCGGCCACATAGACCAGGCTGGGAACCTGCTCCGCGGTCTTGGCGTTGGGGTTGGTCACGCCGCCTTTGCCGTCCTCGCCGTGACATTGAAAACAGCCGTATTTTTTGAAAACCGCATGGCCGCGTTCCGCCGGCGTCATTTTGGCCAGGTCGGCGGCGGAAGGCGAATTGCCGCTGATGGCGGCGCGGGCGGCCTTCATGTCGGCTTCGGAAACGGGACTGCCCTGGTTGCCCCAGGCGGCGCGGATGTAAGTCAGCACGGCGGCCAGATCGGCGTCGGACAACCCCGCGCCCATCGGCGCCATCGAAAGGTTCCATTCGTGACCCGCCACTTGAATCGGCCCGTTGAGGCCGGCGAGCGGCACCCGGGCTAGGGAATTGACATCCCGGGTGACCCATTCGGAAGCCGCGAGCGGCGGAGCCTGGCCGGGTTTGCCGAGGCCATCGCCGCCGTGGCAGATGCCGCAGACGCTGTCATACACCGACTTGCCCCGCGCGGCCAGCGCGGCCGCGCCGGATTTAGGCTGATAAAACGCCAGGGTTTCGGCGGAGGAATAGGGCGCAAAAACCTGCCGGTCAAACCAGCCGCTGTGCCGGTCGAAGTACACCGCGCCAAGAAACACCAGCGCGAGGGTGAGGACGACCAGCCAAACCGGAACCGGCGCGCTGGCGGCGGTCGGCTCGCCGTCGGGTGGACGACAGCAATTCGGCTCGTCATTCATGGCGGGCAAGGCGGCAACAGCCGGAACGGAAAAATCCCGGCGGACATCCGCTGATCATTTGGCGTCGTATTGATCGCGGACTTTTTTGATGGCGGCTTCAGCGGTGGCCTTGTCTTCGGCGCTGGCTTTGGCGAGCTTCTCGTCGAGCTTCGTTTTTTTGCGGACGCTCGAGTCATAGACGAGGAACTCGTAAATCTTCTTGCCGTCGGAGCTGGAGATGCCGGAGCCGGGTTTGTGCATCATCCGCTTGACGTAGCGCGACCATTCGTCGGGCAGGACGTAATCGGAGTTGATGGGGCGGCTCAGCTTGTGGCATTGCGTGCATTTCTGGCTGAACAGCTCGTAATTATCCTTCAGCGCTTCCGGATACTTGGAGATGTCAATCGTGGCGGGGCCTTTTTCAAACGCATCAAGGCGCGCCTTGGTGGCGGCGTCAACCGGGTCTTCGGCGCGAGCCGCCCCCGCCCCGGTCAGGGCGAGGGCGGTCGCGGCGAACAACAAGGCACGGACGGAAACAGAGAGGTTCATTTTCATGATCACTTAATGACGGTTTAAATTTGTTTTAGAATCCGTAGGAGAGCTGGAATATCAGCTGGTTGGCCGGCACATTCAAATCGTTGCTGTGCAGCCATTCGTAATCGCCCTCAAACAACAGCGTGTTGGTGAGGTAATAGACATAGCCAAAAGTGTAGCGCCGGGTGCTGGTGCCCTGGCCGTTGCTTTCCTTGTCATAGCGGCCGATCAACTCGACGTCGCTGATGACCGGCAGGTCGAGGTTGAGTCCGGCCAGCTTGTAACCGGCCTGCGCCCAGACGGCCCACGGATGAACCGTGCCCGCGTCGGTGGTGCCAAACCAGGAATTGATGAATTCACCCTTGAGTTCAAAGCTCGGCCCGATGTGCAGCGAGGCATCCAGCACGCCGGCGGACCAGTAATGATCGCCCGCGTCATCCCAGACGCCGCTCTGGCCGGAGATGCCGATTTCCAGGTCTTTGTGCGCCCCGCCCCACGGAATGAACCAGCCGATGCGCCCGCCGCCGCTGGGCGCGGAATGGAGGTTGCCGGTGGATCCGTCGGACAGCAGCCCCACGTTGCCGCCCAGGTCCAGGCTGCCGGCCAGGGCCGTGTTATCAATGGAACTGGGGCCGTTCGCGCCATAGACGGAATAGGTGATCATCTGGCCGGAATCGCCGATCGCAAACGCGCCGCGCAGTTGCGCGCCGGCGCCGGCCCCCGGCAAAAATTCGCGGCCGAGCGGATCATCGGGAATCTTGTTCAACATGCCGGCTGCGCGCTCGCTGTAAGTGCCCAGGGGAAGCAGCATGTAGCCGCCGACGAACGTCATATAGTCGTTCATCACGTAATCCAATTGCGCGAAGCTGATGCCCACCGAGGTGGAACTGCTGTTTTCATGGCCGGAAACCGAGCCATTATTCAGCATCATGTCAAAACCGGCCTCGAACAAAACATTGTCATTCGCCCGGTAGAGGAAAATCGGCGCGAAATCCGCCAGCAGGAAACCGTTGCGGTGCGGGTTGCCGTTGGGGTCCGTGGCGCCGCCGAACGTCTTGGCGTATTGAACCTCGGCATCGCCGACCATGGTGAAATTATGCAGCGCATTGCGGATGGTCGAGGAAGACTGCGCCTGCACGGCGGCGTCGGTCTTCTGGACCTGGGTCTGCGTGTCGCCGAGCTGCTGCTGCAGCTTTTGAATCTGCTGCTGGTCCTGGTCGTGGGCCTGCTGCAACTGCTGAACCACATTCTTCAGCGCGTTAAAATCCTCGTCGCTGACGGCGGCGGAGGAGCGTGGGGAGGCGGACAGGCCCAGCACGCAGGTGGCGGCGGTCGTTCCGAGGAAGCGGGAATTGATTTTCATTTATGGCAGGATAAAGGTTGGTTGATTGGTGGAACGGGGGCTTAGCCGCCGGCTTCTTCCTTCAGATATTTCAAAATCTCCTTCGCCTGCTTCGCGGGCAAATTGGCGCGCACCCGCATGTGGGTGATCAGCGTCTGCCACTGGGCGGAATTAAACTCCGTGGGATACCGCTCCTGATGGCAGCGGTTGCAATTGATCGCGTAAAGCTCGGAACCGGTCAGTTTCTTTTTAGCCGGCCCGGTCTTTTTGGCCGCGGCCGCGGGTTCGGCGGCCAGCAGGGTGGCGGCGAGCCCGCCGAGGAGGGCGGCCGCGAGGATGAGCCGGCCGGCCGGGCGGATGACGATATTGGAGAAGCACCGGATGGTTTTCATTTTATTATAGTTTTCTTAACTAGAAGTTATAATGGTGCAGGTTGGCAGAAAGGCCAAACATATTTTGCTAAATTAATGTACAAATATTGCTAATCCCGTCCGGGCGGCCGGGCCGGGGGCGGCTGCAAGATTGGGATTGCCACGGGCGCATTCTCCGGTATTATCACCGGCTCGCTGCGACTGGCGACAGTGGCGGCGGATAACGGCCTTATGCCGGTGCCTTCGAGTGGAGGCGGGCGGGCCATAACAACACCAAACCATAATCCCGTGTTCCGCGGGATGCTTCGGGCAGCCGGAGTTTTAACCAAAGGAAAATTGTGAGCACTATCGGAGTAAAAGAACTGTTGGAAGCCGGCGTCCATTTTGGACATCAGACGAAACGTTGGAACCCCAAGATGAAGCCGTTCATCTTCGACGCGCGGAACGGCATTCACATCATCAATTTGAGCAAGACCGAGGAGCAGCTGCAGGCCGCTTTGAGCTATCTTGCCACCACCGTCCGCAAGGGCGGCCGGATCCTCTTTGTCGGCACCAAGAAGCAGGCCCAGATCTGCGTCAAGGAAACCGCCAAGGAAACCGGGCAGATGTTCGTCACCGAGCGCTGGCTCGGCGGCACCCTGACCAATTTCACCACCGTCAAGACCTCCATCAAGCGCCTCAAGGAGATTGAGAAGTGGGACACCGACGGCACGCTCGCCGGTTACGGCAAGCAGGAACAGGCCAGCATCCGCCGCGAAGGCGCGCGGCTGTTCAAGTATTTCGACGGCCTCCGCGATCTCGACAAGATGCCCGGCGCCCTCTTCGTGGTGGACGTCAAGCGCGAGCACAACGCCGTGGCCGAAGCCAAGAAGCTCGGCATCCCCGTCGTGGCGCTGGTGGACACCAACAGCGATCCCGAGGACGCGACCTATCCGATCGCCGCCAACGACGACGCCATCCGCTCCGTCCGGCTGCTGCTCGGCGCCGTCTCCGGGGCCATCACGCAGGCCCGCGCGGAATTCGAATCCAAGAAGGCCCGCCGCGTGAACGAGGAAGCCGCGCCCGCTCCGGCCCCCGCCGAAGCCCCGGCGCCCGCGCCCGCCGCCGCCTGATTGATTTAAACTGGCGGGCGGAAAACCACCCTTTCCGTCCGCCGCAACCTTTTGTTTACAACCTTTAATCCCTAACTGATATGGCTGAAATCACCGCCGCCAATGTGGCCAAGCTCCGCGAGATGACGGGCGTTGGCATGATGGAATGCAAGAAGGCCCTCGTCGAAGCGCAGGGCAGCATCGAGACCGCCGTGGACCTGCTCCGCAAATCCGGCGCCGCGAGCGCCGCCAAGAAGGCCACCCGCGAGGCCCGCGAAGGCGTCATCGCCCAGTTCATCGCCGCCGGCGGCAAGTCCGGCGTCCTCGTCGAAGTCAACTGTGAGACCGACTTCGTCGCCCGCAACGAAGGCTTCCGCGCCTTTGCCGACGACATCGCCCGCAAAGTCGCCGCCGACGCCAGCGTCAATCTCGAAGCCGACCGCGAAGCCGCCGTGGGCAAGATGGGGGAAAACATCAAGATCACCCGCAACGCCCGCCTGGACGTCACCGGCAACGGCCTCGTGGCCGCCTACATCCACACCGGCGCCAAAGTCGGCGTGCTCGTGGAAGTCGGCGCCGGCAAGGCCGAGACCACCGGCCGGGACGAATTCAAGCAGCTCGTCAAGGACATCACCCTGCAGATTGCCGCCGGCCAGCCGCACGTGGTTTCCCGCGAAAACGTCGCGCCCGAGGTCATTGCCAAGGAGCGCGAGATTGCCGCCAACTCCGACCGGCTCAAGGGCAAGCCCGCCGCCGCCATGGAGAAGATTCTCGCCGGCGTGCTGGACAAGTTTTTCCAGACCTACTGCCTCGTGGACCAGGGCTTTGTGAAGCGCAACTCCGAAGTGAGCGTCAAGGAGCACGTCGCGCAGATCAGCAAGCAGCTGGGCGACGACGTGACCATCCGCCGGTTCGTGCGGTTCCAGGTGGGCGAAGCCACGGCGTGAGCCGCGGCGGACAACGATTACAAGGCGTCCGGCAACGGACGCCTTTTTTGTTTTTGCCGGGGATGGCAAAGGCGCCGAAGCTGCGGTTCTTCGCTGTATTCAGTGGAATTGATCCTGGGAATGGTGGCAGCCTTCGGAAGGTCCCGGAGGGACCTTGGATATTAGCCGAGGGCAAGACCGCTTCAGCGGTTGCCGCCCCCGGTAACGGCCACCCATGGGTCAGCGTCCTGAAAGGGACGCCGGAACGAGCTGTCCACCAATCTTCCGCCGCCCCGCCGGGGCGGACTCCCAGGGTGGGCCATCACGGTTTGCCGGCTTCCTTGGTGTAGGCGCTGAGCAGCTTGATATTGGCCTGCTTGGCCAGGTCCATCACGCTGACAATCTTGCCCCAGGGCGCCTGCTTGTCGGCGCGCACGGCCAGCTTCACTTCCTGACCGGTGGCCCGCGCCTTCTCGGCCTGGATGAGCAGCTGGTTGCGCAACTGCTCCAGGCTCATGGGCGTGCCGTCCGGACCAAACCGGAAGACGCCGTTGGCCTCGATGCTCACGACCATGGGCGGGTTTTCGTTGGCGCCGGACTTGAGGGCCTGGGTGGATTCGGGCAGCGCCAGCCGCAGCGACGGCTGCTGCTTGAACGTGGTGGTGACCAGCAGGAAGATCACCAGCACGATGAGCACGTCGATCAGCGCCACGATGATGACGGCGGGCGCGGTGCGGCGTTTATGGACGAGAAACTTCATTTCCGTTCGCGGTATTGGCGGCGGATGAATTCGTCGCACAAGGTTTCGAGCTCAACGGCGAGGACTTCGACCTTCTTGCTGTAGTAGCTCCAGAAGATGAGCGAGGGGATGGCGATGAGCAGGCCGATGAGCGTGGCGTTCAGGATGAGGGCGATGCCCTTGGCCAGCCGCGCGGCGTCGCTCAACCCGCTTTGCCCGATGTCGCCGAACAGCGTCATCATGCCGGCGATGGTGCCGACGAGGCCGAGCAGCGGGGCGATGCCGACGATGATCTCCAGCACGACGAGGCCGCGCTCGAGCCGGACGATCTCATGGCGCGCGGCGGTTTCGAGCGAGTCCACGTTGTCGGCCTTGGGCCAGTCGAGATGGTCGGCGGCGAGCAGCAGGAGGCGGCCGAGGGGCGAGGCGTGATTCTGGCAGAGCTGGCGCAGGGCCTTGACGTCGTCCGCCGTGCGGCAGCCGGCGAGCGAACCGGCGATGGCCGGGGGCACGACCTTATTCCAGCGCAGCATCCAGCCGCGCCAGAGGACCACGCCCAGGCCGACCACGGAGGTCAGCGCGAGCAACGTATATACGACGGTAGTTTCCATAAATGCTTGGCCGGAGCCGGTTCAATAATAGTAAAAGGTGAAGGTGATTTCCCGAAAATTCGCGCCGATCATCCGCCGCATGTCGTCCGGCCATTTCTCAAAGGGCGCGGATTGCTGGATGGCTTCGGAGCAGACGTAGCCGAGCATTTCGCCGACGGTGTTTTCAAGGGTGTTCATCTCCTCGACGGAGCCGTCATATTTCAGCTTGAACCGCAGGATGACCTTGCCGGTGCGGTCCTGCGCGAAGTGCCGGCTGTCGAGCAGGTCATACCAGTGCTGGGTCACGGCCTCGACAATCTTCCGGTCGTAATCGCCGAACGCGGTGGCCTTGGCATCGAGCGAGGACCAGACCGCGTGCCGCCGCACGCCGCCGTCCTGCCGCATCTGCTGGCCGGGGAGCGATGGCTGCGCCATCGCCTCCTTCAACGTGCGCGGCCGCTTGGGCGCCGGCGGGTTCGGCGCCGGCTGCGGCTGCGACTGGCTGGCGGCGGTGCCGTCCGCCGGCTTGGACAGCTTCAAATCGCCGAGGTTCATCGCGGAGGAGAGATGCACGGGCTCGGCGGGCTTGACCTCCGGCGCGGGCTGCGGCGGCGGCGGGGTGGGCTGGAGTTTCGGCAGGCGCGGCACGTCCTCGGTCTTGGGCACGTCCCGCTGCTTGCCGGTCAGCTTGGGCTGGTTCGAGTCAACGGTGGTGTCGGGATTGGCGGCGCGGGAATTCTTATTGGAATAATACCGGGTCTGTTTGGGCGCGTCGGTTTCGGCGTGGGAGACGTCCACGAACGTGGCGGGTTCGGCGGTCTGGGCCACGAGCATGGTGGGCGCCGGCTGCTTCTCCGCCCGGTGCAGCCACGCGGGCGGATGGAGCTGCTGCCACCAGCCGAATTTCACGCCGGCTTCATAGCCCCCATAGGCGCCCAGATGCACGAGCAGCGACAGTAATAGCGCCGCCGTCAGCCGCCCGATTTCGAGCCGGCTGAAGCGCAGGGAACCAAGCCCGGTGTCATCGCGAACCATGAATGGTTATCTTGCCTCACCCCTGCGGACGGGGCAACTGCTAGATTTTTATTTGGCGGAAGCCGGGCTTATGTTACGTTCTGATTATCGCCTTATGTCTCATACCGCACATGCCACCGCCGACTATATTGTCGTGGTCAGCAATGAAGATGATTACCACACGGGATTCCACCATTTCGCCGACAAGGTGAACCGCAAGCTCAAGGCCGGCTACCAGCTCCACGGCCAGCCGTTCAACATCAATCACATACTCTGCCAGGCCATGGTGCGGTCGGAAGGCCCGTCCACGGTCGGTGACACGGCCATTTTTTATCACCAGGCGCCCGTCGCACACCATTCCTGACGGTTGGCGGCCCGGCGGAATTTCCCGCCTTGCAGTTTGGCGGCGATTTGATTTCATCGCGCCATGCCGAAAACATCCCTCGCCGCCATCGTCAGCCACTGCGACCAGATTCTGCGCACCCGGGAAACCGGCGACTACGACGGCGCGGTCAACGGCCTGCAGATGGAAAATGCCGGCACGGTCACGCGGATCGCCGCCACCGTGGATGCCAGCCTGGCCACCGTGCAGCTCGCCATCGCCGCGAAAGCCGACCTGCTCATCGTCCACCACGGCCTGTTCTGGTCGCCCGCGCAGCCGTGGACCGGCCGGAAATACGAGCTGGTCCGGCTGCTGGTGGAAAACAACCTGGCGGTTTACAGCTCGCATCTGCCGCTCGACGCGCATCCCCGGCTCGGCAATAACGCGCTGCTCGCCGCCGCGCTCGGTCTGAAACCCTTGAAGCCCTTCTTCGAGAGCCACGGCCAGCCCATCGGCTGGCAGGCGCGCCGGAAGATTTCCCGGGCGGCGCTGGCCCAAAAAGTGGAGCGCGCGACCGGGGCGAAAACATTGCTGATTCCCGGCGGCCGGGAAATGTGCGACCGCATCGGCATCGTCACCGGCGGCGCGGGCGGCGACTTGAAGCTGGCGGCGGCGGCCGGCGTGGACACCTTCATCACCGGCGAAGGCCCGCACTGGACGTACGCGCTGGCGGAGGAGCTGGGGATGAATGTCATTTACGGCGGCCACTACGCCACGGAAACCTTCGGCGTGAAGGCGCTGGCGGCGGCGCTGGCGAAAAAATTCAGGCTGCCGTGGGAATTTCTGGATCACCCGACGGGATTGTAAAACTTCACGAACCGGTCCCAGGCTTTTTTTTCGCTCCACCCGGGCGCGAGCCGGGCGGCGGGCTCGGTGTTGACCCGGAACCGCGGCTCACTGAAAACCTCCTGCTTTGACAGTTTCACGTCGCAAACCCAGCCGGTGCGGGCGCTCACCTCGCGCGCGATGCGCTGCGCAAATTCGCCCTGGCTTTCGCGGTAGCCGGCGGGATTGAGTTTGAGACTTCCAGTTTTATCGGCGGCGGCATCCCCGGCGAACTTCGCGTAGGCCAGCGCCAGCAAATCCACATGGATATTGTCCCGGACGTAGTCGGGCGTCATCACTCCGGCAACTTTGCCGTCCCGCCAGCTTTGCATCAGGTGCCCCGTGAAGCGCGGTTCTTCCAGCGGCCCGAACGGATTCGGCAGGACGAATTTCCCGAGCGTCACGGCGGCCTTGCGGCAGTGCCGCTGGAAGGCCTGAAAGGTCAGCGCCTTGGACTGGCTGTAGGGCGAAAACGCCCGGAGCGGCTCGTCGCCCGCGCCCTCGTCCGGCTCAAAATAGGTGCCGGTCAGCACGACGGCTTTCAACCCGTTCGATCGCAGGGCCGCCAGCACGCGGGGCAGGTTATGCGTGTTGTTCCGGAGCGCGGCGGCGGCATCGAAGTCCGGGCTTTTGTAATTGGTCACGTCCGCGCCGTGGTGGCAGAGCAGGTCGAAGGATTCCCCGCCCGCCAGCCTGAGGAAATCCTCCGAGCCGAACGGGGCCCGGGGCACAAAGCGGCAGAGCGGCTTCAGCAGCCGGACCCGCTGCTGGCGCGTGCCGGTGTAGGCGGCCAGATCCCCGGTGATCGGGCAAACAAGCTCATGCCCGGCGGCGGCCAGCTTTTTGACGAACCAAAATCCAGTGAACGAGCTTGCGCCGGTGAAAAGGATTTTCATGCGACTTCAAAACGGCGAGGCGAAATCGCGGAGCGCGGGGAATCGGGTGTCGCGCGCAGACAGGACGGGGTTCGTCACCGGCCAGTCGAAACCGAAGCTGTCCCAGCGCACCCCGGCGTCGTGCGCCGGCGAATGGACGGAGCTGGTCTGATAAACCATCGTCGCGCCGTCCGCCAGCGCCAGGAAGCCGTGGGCGAAACCGGCGGGGATGAAAAACATTTCGCGGTTGGCGGCGCTTAATTCGCGCGCGCAACTGCGGCCGAACGACGGGGAATTTTTCCGCAGGTCCAGCACGACATCCAGGACGCTGCCGGCGATGCAATAAACCAGCTTCGCATGGGCGGCCGGCGGCAGTTGGAAGTGCATCCCGCGCAAGACGCCTTTCGCCGAGGTGGAGAAAAATTCCTCGCGCGGCTCGAAGTCCAGGCCGCGTTCGCGAAACCGGTCGCGGTGAAAGGTTTTGACGAAGCTGCCGCGCCCGTCCCGGAATATGGGGGGACGGATCAGTTGCAGGCCGGGCAGTTCAGTCGGGACGAGTTCCATGCGTCAATGGCTTTTAACGAAGCGGCGGATGGTGTCCACCATGTAATCCAGCATGGCCGGCGTCAGGCCGGGATAAGTGCCCACGAACACCGCCTCGTTCATGATACGATCCGCCCCGGCCAGGTCGCCGACAACGCGAAAGGCGCCGGGCGACTGCCGCCGCAGGGTGACGAACGCCGGCTGGCGGACCAGATTGCCGCCGAACAGCATCCGGTTGCCAATCTTCGCCCCGTCGAGGTGTTTGACGAATTCGGTGCGCGTGAACGGCGCGCTGCTTCTGACGAGCATCATGAAGCCGAACCAGGAGCACTCCGTCCGGTGGCCGGACGGATCCCAAGTAAAACCCTGCGGCGACCAGGCGGTGGCGTGCGTCGGCAGCTGGAACTGGAAAAATTCCTCCAGTCCGGCGAGCGCCGCGCGGAGATAATCCCAGTTGTCCATGCGCGCCTGGATGAACGCGGGCAACTTCTTCAACTGCTGCCGGCCAATCGCCGCCTGCGGGTCGAGCGGCTTCAGGTTGTAGCCGAGATGCGAATAAATGTATTTGTGGTCGTAGCCGGCGGGCAGTTCGCCGAGCTGCCAGCCGAAGCGCTTGTGGCAGGTGTCGTCCTTGCCGCTCGGACACCAGCAGTCGCGGCCCCAGTCGCGGAAACTTTCGGCCAGCACCTTCAATTTCATGTCGCGCACCACGTTCACCGCGCCGCCTTCGCCCATCGTGAGGTGATGCGGCGGATAAAAGCTCTGCGTGGAAAGGTCGCCGAACGTGCCGGTGAATTTCCCGTCATAGCGGCAGCCGAGCGCGTCGCAGTTGTCCTCGATCAGCCAGAGGTTGTGCCGGCGGCAAAAATCCGTGGTGGCCGCGAGATCGAAAGGGTTGCCGAGCGTGTGCGCCATCATCACGGCCTTGGTTTTGCCGGGCGCGAAAGCGGCGGCCAGCTGGTCGGCGCGGCCGTTCAGCGTGGCCGGGTCGTTGTCGATGAACACCGGCACGCAGCCGCTCTGTAAAATCGGCGCGACGGTCGTGGGAAAACCGGCGGCGACCGTGATGACCTCGTCGCCGGGGCGGAGCTGGCGGTCACCGAGCTTCGGGCTGGTGAGCGCGGCCAGGGCGACGAGATTGGCGGAGGAGCCGGAGTTGACGAGGATGGATTTTTTGACGCCGAGCAGCGCGGCGAGCTCGGTTTCAAAGGCGTCGCCTTCGGGGCCGAGCGTCAGCCAGAAATCCAGCGTGGCGGAAACGGCGGCCTCCACTTCGTCTTCGGTGAACACGCGGCCCGCATAAGGCACGGTGGTCTGGCCGGGGACAAAGGCGGGGCGCCGGGGATCCGCGCCGGGCCGGTTGGCGGCGTGGGTGGCGGCGGAGAACTCGCGGGTGAGGCGGAGGATTTCGGCTTTGATTTCAGCGGGATTCATTTTATCAGGGAAATTTTACCATGAAGGGCATGGAGGATATGAAGGGTTTTTAAGGGATTTTTCCAGCTTTAGGCTTCAGGTTCCTCATGTTCTTCATGGTGGATTAATTCAAGAAACTCCTCAAACCATCCTTGAGCAACCGGACGTTGAAGTTGATCAGCAAACCCTGTTTGAGTTTTGCCAGCTTGAGATAGCTGATGATCTGGGCTTCGTGGATGGGATGGACTTCATCCACGCTCTTGAGTTCCAGCAAAAGGGAATCCGCCACAACCATGTCCATGCGATAGGCGCAGTCAATCGTCATGCCCTTGTATTCAAAAGTGAGCGGAGCCTGCCGGCGGAAGGGGGTGTTGCAAAGTTCCAGTTCCCGGCACAGGCAGGCCTCATAGGCCGACTCCAAGAGTCCGGGGCCAAGGACCTTGTGAACTTCAATGGCAGCACCGATAACCTGGGAAACCAGCGGATTATCTTTTAACATAAAACGGATTTAACCATGAAGAACATGGAGGACATGAAGAAATTACCTGAGTGATTCTGGAAAGCCCGTTTTCCCTACCTTCATGTGCTTCATGCTCTTCATGGTAATGTTTCAGTCCGCGGCCCACGCGATGCGCGCGGCGCGGGCGGCAGCCTCGTATTCGGCAATCTGGTGGAGGGTCAGGCTTTCAGCCGTTGCCGGGCGATCGTTCACACCGCGATACCAGGCCACGGTGCGGGCGATGGCGGTCTCAAATTGCCACGTCGGCTGCCAACGCAGAATCTTTTTGGCCTTGGCGGTCGAGAGCATGAGCAGTTTTGCCTCGTGCAGCGCGTGCGGATCGCTCCGGTCTTCCCACCGGCCCGGCCAGCTTTTCAAAACTTCGCGGACGAGGTCGCCGACGTTGCGGTTGGCCTCTTTTTCCGGGCCGAAGTTGAACGCGGTCAGCAGGTCGCCAGCCTCGGCGGCCACCAGTTCCGGCTGCGCGAGCGCCGCGGCCAGCCAGAGATAACCGCTCAAGGGCTCGAGGACATGCTGCCACGGGCGCGTGGCGGCAGGATTCCGGATGGGAATCGCCGCGTCGCGCTGCAGGGCGCGGATGCAGTCGGGCACAATCCGGTCGAGCGCCCAGTCGCCGCCGCCAATGACGTTGCCCGCGCGGGCGCTGGCGATGCGGACGGGCGACCGGCCGAAGAAGGAGCGGCGATAAGCGCTGGTGACGATTTCCGCGGCGCCTTTGCTGGAACTGTAAGGATCATGGCCGCCGAGGTGATCCTCCTCGGCGTAAGCGTAATCCCGCTCGCGGTTCTCGTAGCATTTGTCGGTGGTGACAATGACGGCGGCGCAGGGTTTTTCCAGCGAGCGCAAGGCCTCCAGGACGTGCGCGGTGCCCATGACGTTCGTGGCGTAAGTCTCCAGCGGGTGTTCGTACGAATAACGGACGAGCGCCTGGGCGGCGAGGTGAAAGATAAAATCCGGCTGGACGCGGAGGATCGACTGTTGCACCGCGCCGGCATCGCGCACGTCGGCGATTTCGTGGCCGATGGTTGAGGCCAGGCCGAGCTGTTCAAAAACCGACGGCGTGGTGGCCGGCGGCCGGGCGAAGCCATGGACGCGGGCGCCAAGCCGGACGAGCCAGCGCGCGAGCCACGCGCCCTTGAATCCGGTGTGGCCGGAGAGCCAGATGGTTTTGCCCTGAAAGAGGTTGGCGAACATCGGGAAGGTTTATTTGAGCCACGGCGCCTGGCCGGATTCGGCGAGCTGGGTGAGATAGTCCCGGTCGCGCTGGGTGTCCATGCAGCCCCAGAAACCCTGGTGCTTGTGCATGTTCAACTGGCCGTCGCGCGCCAGTTGCACGAGCGGGCCGCGCTCGAGGACGCAACCTTCATCCTCCGGCAGCCGCTTGAGAAAATCGCGGTGGAAGAAAAAGAAGCCGCCATTGATCCAGTGACCTTCGAGGTCGGGCTTCTCGGCGAATTCAACCACCCGGTTGCCATCCACCTTGATTTCGCCGAAGCGCGACGGCGGGCAGACGCCGAGGACGGTGCCGAGTTTCCGTTCCGCGAGGTGGTGGCGGAATTCATCCGCAAGGTTGGCATCGGTCAGGCCGTCGCCGTAGGTCACGGCAAAATGTTCCGCGGCGCCGAGGTATTTGCGGGCGGCCTGGGCGACGCGGCTGCCGGTCATGTTTTTTTCGCCGGTGAAGGCGAGCGTGACTTCCCAGTCCAGCGCGTGCTGGTGTTCGTGAACGGTGACCTGGTTGGTCTTGAGATTGATGGTGGTATCGGCATTGCGGAGGTGGAAATTACTGAAATAATCCTTCACCACATCGGCCTTGAAACCGAGACAGAGCACAAAGCGGCGAAAACCGTGCCGCGCATAGCTCTGCATGACGTGCCAGAGGATCGGATGTTCGCCGATGGGGACCATGGGTTTGGGGCGAAACTCGGTTTCTTCCTTGAGCCGCGTGCCGAGGCCGCCGCACAGGATGAAGACGGGAATGTCCGTTGTGTTCATGCGCCCATGCTGGCGAAATCCTGCCGGCAATGAAAGCCGGAACTTGTCGTCACCCGCGTGGTTCGCCTAAGCTGGCGGGGCGTGAACTCCCGAATCATCACCGCCATCCCCGTCTTCAACGGGGAGGCGTTCATTGCGCAGACGCTGGCATCCGTTGCCCGCCAGACGCTGCGCCCGGACCGAGTCGTGGTGCTGGACAACGGCTCGACGGACCGCACGGCGGAAATCGTCAGCCATTTCCCGGACTTAAAGTGCGAGTTTATCCGCAACCCAAAAAACCTCGGCCTGTTCGGGAATCTGAACCGCTGTCTGGAGTTTGCGCCGGAGACGGAATTTTTGCATCTGCTCCATGCCGACGACCTGATCCAACCGGAATATTATGAAGTGATGACGGGCCTTTTTGCCGGCGGCGCGGGACGCGGGCTGGCGTGGTGCCTCGATGAGCGGATTGACGAGCAGAACCGGCGTTTGAGCGTTTCCGGCCGGGCGGACGGGAATATCGAGACGGTTGGCCGCGATGCTTTTTTGCGGCGCAAGGCCGAACTGGGCAACCAGGCCTTTTGCGCGACGCTGCTGCGGACGGATGGACAGCCGTCGCCGGTCACCTTTCGCGAAGACTTTCCCATCATGGGCGACACGCTGTTCTGGGCGGCCTTCGGCGCCGGCTGCGAAAAAATCATCCATGTCCACCGCGCGCTGGCCCAATACCGCTGGCACGGCAGCAATGAAACCTCGCTGCACGCGCCGGTCATTCAATCCCTGGTGCTCGACGAATGGCGGACCATGGAAACAAATGAACGGCTGCGCGGCCGGGGCTGGAGCGGACCGCGAAAATTAAAATTAACGGGTTTGTTTGCCGTGCGTTCCGCCATCAAAGCCAAACGAGTCCGTCAGAACGGGGATGCGGCCGGGGCGGGGGAAATCACCCGGGCGGCGCGCGGCATCACCGGCTGGCCACCCTGGCTGGCGGGGAAAATCCTGGTCGAATTGCGCGACTTTTATTTGTTTGCCATCCTCCGGCGCGCCCGGCATCCGAAAAACATTTATGGCTGAGCGGGCCGGTTTTTGCGCGTGGCGGCAAAAAGCAGGCCGGCGAGCAGGAGGCCCGCGCCCAGCGAGGCCAGCGTGATGTAGAACGGGCGGTTCGGCAGGCTGAAATTAAATTCCACCTTATGCCGGCCCGCCGGCACCGCCACCCCGCGCATGAGGAAATTGCAGCGCAGCAGTGCCGCCGGCTGGCCGTCCACGGTGACGCGCCAGTTTGGATCATAGTGATCGTTGAGCAGCAATACGGATGGTGCGGCGGCGTTGGCGGCCAGCACGATGTGTTTGGGCGAGTAACTGGTAAATTCCACCGTGCCGGCATTCTGGTTGGTGGCGGCGGAGGCCGACGCGAGCGGGGCCGACAGCAGAACGGTTTGTTCGGGATCGAAATCCGGGGCCGCCAGTTTTTTCAGCGTTAAAAAACCATTCGTGCCCACGCCGGCGAGGGTGTTCTGATCGAAATCGCCCAGCCCATTGGTCGAAAAATCCTTCAGCTCGCCGGCGCTGACCGTTTCCCAGCGGGAATACAGCTTGGCGCGGGGCAGGGCGCCGGTGAATTCAAAGAGCGCGAGGTCGCCATCGGGGCTTGCCACGGCGGTGAGGTCTTCCAGTTGCGCCACCTGGGTGACCCCCGGCTTG
This sequence comes from uncultured Verrucomicrobia subdivision 3 bacterium, assembly GCA_903917705.1. Lineage (GTDB taxonomy): Bacteria > Verrucomicrobiota > Verrucomicrobiia > Limisphaerales > UBA11358 > UBA11358. Next base: position 99,782 of record CAIXBQ010000103.1, read on the forward strand.
GGGGTGATGTCGAAGCGTTGCTTGATGTGGAAACGGCGCTGGACGGGGTCGAGCTGGAGGTTGAGGGCGTCGAGGTATCCGGCGGCGGCGAGGATATAGCGGGTGTTGGTGAGCTGCCATTCGCGCGCGGGCCGCGGCGCAAACGTGCCCAAAAAGGCCTTGATGTCGGCCGCGGCGCGGGGCATCTGGATCACATCGAGGCACTGGATGTTATAGTAAAGGAAATGGTGCTGGGTCCATTCGATGCGGTAAATGCCGCTGCCGCCGAAATAATTGTCATACCCGCGCAGGGACTGCGGATTTTCCGGAAGGCCGACCACGCGGTGTTCGTAGGACTTGTCGCGCAAAATTTCCAGGATGGGGTTCAATTCGCCGACCTCGTATTTGTGCTTGTAGTCCCAGTGAATGACGAACGGCAGATTGGCCCGGCCCAGGTCAAAGATCAAAAAGGCGCCAAGCAGGACGGCTCCGGCCTTGGCGCGCGGGCCGGAGAAAAACCCTTTCGCCGTGAGCGCGATCAATCCGCTCGCACCCGCCAGCAGGAAAACCAACCAGCCCGCCTGGCCGATGCTGAAACCGGCGATGTCCCGGGAGAAGTTTTCGTCGCCGAAGCCGACCTTCTGGAGATATTGAATCAGCTGCGGCTTTTGCGCGGAGTAAACCAGCCAGCCCAGGGCGGCGGCGGCGGCAACTCCGGCGAGGCCAAAAACCAGCCGGCGGTCGAACCCGTCCCATTGAATCGGGCGGCCTTTCACCGGCGACGCCACCAGATAGCGGCGGTTCAACGCGTCAATACCATAGGCAAACAGCACGGCCAGCGCCCATTGGGTGAAGATCAGGAACTTGGCCGGGTTGCGGATGTCAGAAAAATGCGGGATTTTGTAAAGCAGGGCGTAGAAGAGCGGGCCGTCCGGCGTCCCGGAACCCGGCGCGAACCGGCCCCACGCCAGCGGCAGGGCCAAGGCGAAAGCGGCCAGCCAGAAGTAGATGAGTTTTTTCTGCGCGCCGCTGAAAATGTCGTCCTGTCGGCGGAATACCTGGGCGACCGACCAGAGCGCCACCAGCACCACGAGGATGCCACAATAGAATCCGGCGTAACCAAACCGCATCATCATACCCGGCACTTGTGGCGGATCGCCGGGGGTGCCGCTGTCGAAGAAACGGTCAATCTCAGGAGTGCGGCCGACGCCGCCCCAATAGACGCCGCCATTGGGAGTGTCCATGCGGTAGCCAAACAGCCCCGGCACAACGATGGCGAGTGTTTCCTTTTTTGGCAGACTCCACTGGGTCGCCCAGTCCCAATGCTGCAGCGGAGTTTCGGCGCTCTTTCCCCCCGAACCGGCAAGGCCCTGGTCGCCCACCAGCGACACGACGGTGTTCACGGCGATGAGTCCGGCGAAAGCCGCGATCAAAACAACTTTACCCACCCCACGCGCCGCCCGGAGCGCCACCGTTCCGCCGCCGTCCACGAGTGATTTATAGAAGACGTAGCCCGCCACAAAAATGCTGCACAAGGCGCCGATGTCCGCCGCCTCCATGACGTTGACGCCGACACACACGCCCGCCAGCGCCAGCCTTAAAAAACGCACCCACCGCGAGGTTTCAGCCTCGTTATAGGTGACCAGCGCCAAAGCAAGGAAATTGAAACCGACGGCGATTTCCGCCGAGGCCACGCCCCAGCACGCGCCGGCGAAATAGCCGGCACTCAACATGGTCGCCAGCCCGCCGAGCAGCGCCGCCAGCGGTGAAAGTTTCAAGGCCCGGAAAAATGTCCACGCACCCGTGCCCAGAAGCAGCAGCGCCACGGGTATGAAAAACTTCGCGTAACCGAGGGCGCCCAGCCACCATCGCAGCAAAACACTGATCGTTGGCGCAGCGGTGCCGCTATTGAATCCGAGCAAAATCAAATCATTCCACTCCCCGGTAAACCCTTCCGGCAGTTTGGCAAAGGCCACGCTTTGCGCGCCCAGCGGCGCGTCGTTGGAAAAATGGACATATTCCGGCAGGAAGCTGCGCCAGAACAGCACGGACAGGACGGTGGCTAAAAACAGAATGGCAACGGCGACGTCACGATAACGTGATGGCATGGAGGAGATTTTTTTCATTTGTTTCCGGTCAATTGACCTTGCGCGGAGTTGTTTGTTCAACTGGCAAGCCGTGAAGTCTTGAGGGTGGGGGCATTGGTGTCAAGCAAGTCCCGACGTGTGAAGGTCCCGATTTGGCATGCTCGCTCATTCCTTCTCAGACGCTTCAGAAATATAATGTTTTCTCCAAAGCAGTTTCAGGTCTCCGGTTTTAGGTTTTATTTTGATTTCTATTTTCTGCTTTCGCCATTTCTGCTTTTGTCCAGGTGCCGTCAAATCTTTTTTTCATTTTTTCCACCGTCAAGGACCGCATCAGACCGCACGAAACTGCATCAGACTGCATCAAACTGCACGAAACCGTTGACGCCCTTTTTACCGTCCCCTGATGCCCGTAAAATCTCTGTTATAGTTCCCGTTGTGCCGGCGAAATACCTGTCCGTTGCGGCAGGCGATCGGCGCATAAAACCAATAAAACACTGAATTATGCATACACCTGAAATCCGTCAGAAATTCGTGGAACGTCGCGCCCAAGGCTGGAGCTTTGTCCGCATCGCCGCCGAGCTGGGCGTCGCCAAGACCACCCTCGTCGAGTGGAGCCGCCAGCTCCGCTTCGAACTCCAAAACCAGACCGCCATCGAAATGGACGATTTGAAGAACCGGCTGCTCGGCCACCGGCAGCACCGGGCCACCGTCCTCGCGGAAAAACTCGCCGCCGTGGAGGCTGAACTGCGGCAGCGCAGCCTTTCCTCGGTCTCCACCCAGGGTCTCTACGCGCTCTCCGTTTCGCTCCAGCGCCAGGTTGAATCCGCCATCGGCGACCTCAGCTTCGTGTCGCCCGTCAAGGAGATCCCCGGTGACGAATACGTCGAGGAGGTCCAGCAATGGAAACCCTGAAAAACTTGCCTGGCTCGGACCGTTTTCGCCAGCCCGCCCATCTCCCTCGCTGGGGGAAAAGGTGGCTGCTGGCTGGATGCGGGGGACCGCGCCGTCAACGCCACCGTGGGCGACCGGAAAACCGTTCCGCCCCGCATACCGGTTTTCATACCGGTTTTGGACCGGTTTTCCTTGTTCCCCGTGGCAGCCGACGTGAATCTCTTTCATTCCACTGCCACCAGCCACAAATCATAAGCTATTAATTATCATGCATTTAAATCGTCGCTGCAACCAGTCTCTGTGCCGCCCACTCGGCGTCTTCATCACCTCGCGCACGGATGGCCGGCCTTTTCGGCGCCCCGATTACTTTGCCAAAGCCTGCAGTGCTTTGAACCTTTTCCTCCGCCAGGCCAAAAAAATGGCCAAGGCCGACCCCCACCTGTTAGGCCCTCATGCCCGGCGTTATTTTCAAGACACCGCCAGGGAAGCACAACAGCAGGCGGACGTCGACGCCGCCATCCGCAAAGTCTATGGTCCACCCAAACCCGGCGATCCGCCGCCCCCGCCCGGCATTTGGACCCAACGCTATTTCCTGGATCCCGAATGGAAGGGCTTCCGCAACTGGTTCACCAAAACTTATGGCTCCTGAAACGGTTGATCTTGCTTCGTGGGCGGTCCATTGGGGGGTGGCGTGAAGTTCGTTGAAAAGCACCGGGGTTTGCGGCAACTTGGCGGCATGAAATTTCTCAGACTCCTTCCGGTGCTGCTCGCCCTCGGCTGTTTTGCCGGCTGCGGGCAGGCTGATCCGCCGGCCGCCGAGCGAGCGCCTTCGCTGGATGATTTTCTGCCGAAGCACGCGCAAGCGAAGCTGCGAACGATGAAGGTTTACCTTGGGGCGGAAGTGTTCGACGCCGAGCTGGCGCTTACCGAGACCGAAGTGATGACCGGCATGATGTACCGCACAAACATCCAGGAGACGGACGCGATGCTGTTCGTGCTGCCGGTGCCGCAGCGCGCGAGTTTTTGGATGAAAAACTGCCCCGAATCCATTTCGGCCGCCTACATCACCCCCGCCGGTGTGATTGGTGAAATTCACCATCTGGAAAAAAACGAGACAAACTCCGTCGTCGCGGCGAGTGACAACATCCAGTTTGTCCTGGAAACGAAGGACGGCTGGTTCGCCCGGCACAACATTGCGCCGGGCACGGTGGTGCAGACGGAGAAAGGTCCGCTGGCGGCGCTGCTGCCGCGGCGGCAGTAAGTCATTTCCGGTCAACGAGCGCAGCCAGCCTGGTTTTTAAGTCCGATTCCGCCGGCAAACCCGTGATCCGATCGGCAAGTTTTCCGTCCTTGAAAAAGAGCACCGTCGGGATGGCCTGGATCTGGAAGTTTTGAGCCAGCCCCGGCGACTCGTCCACATTGACCTTGAAAAACTTGATTTTATCCGCGAATCCGTCGGACAGCCGGTCCAGCATCGGTGCGAGCTGGCGGCAAGGGCCGCACCAGGTCGCGTAAAAATCCACCACCACCGGACCGGTGGCCTGCGTGACTTGGCTGCCGAATTCGCCCTGCGTGATGTGTTTCACGTTGGCCGTGGACTCGTTTAGCGCCGACGGTTTTTCGCAGCCGGCCACGAGGCCGAGCAGCGCAATGGTCGCGATGGCTATATTTAAAACCTGGCTCATGGGCGGTATCTAACGCCAAGACCCGGCGTTTTTCAAAATAAATCCATTCCATTTGCGAAATTTTTTTTCTGGCTTACGATGGGCCCATGCTGCTGCTCGAACATCTAGCCGGACTGCTGGAACAGCACCGCGCCGCCGCCGCCGCGCGCGTGAAGGAATTTTCCATCGGCGGCAGGAAGTTCAAATTCAACTCCCGGCCCGCCATCATGGGGGTCGTCAATCTTTCGGCCGGTTCGTGGTATCGAGAAAGCGTTTGTTTATCGGCGGAATCAGCGGCTCAACGGGGGGAGATACTGGCGGCGCAAGGCGCGGAAATCATTGATGTCGGCGCAGAATCCACGCTGGCGCATGCCGCCCGCGCGGGCGCCACTGCGCAAAAACACAGCCTCATTCCGGTCATCCGGGCCTTGCGCTTAAAAAAGATCCTGGTTTCGGTTGAGACCTATTCACCCGCCGTCACGCGCGCCAGTCTGGAGGCCGGCGCGAATATTTTGAATCTCACCGGGACGACGGCTTCGGCGGAAATTTTCAAAATGGTTGCCGCGCATGATGCCGCCGTGATCATCTGCCATGTCGCCGGCCGGAACGTCCGCGAGGTGGGCGACTTCGATTTAAGCGCCGACCCGGTGCCGCGGCTGAGCGCTTTCTTTGCCCGGCAGATTGAGACCGCCCGGCGCAACGGCGTGGAAAAAATCTTATTGGATCCCGGCCTCGGCTTTTATTACCGCAATTTGCAGGATAGCGCAGTGCGGGTGCGGCACCAGATGAACATTTTCCTGAACACGTTCCGATTGCGCGAACTGGGCTATCCCATCTGCCACGCGCTGCCGCACGCGTTCGATTTTTTCGGCGAGGAGGTTCGCTGCGCCGAGCCGTTTTTCGCGGTGCTGGCGGCTTTGGGAAAAACCGACCTGTTCCGGACGCATGAAGTTCCGCGCATCAAGGCGGTGCTGGATACGCTGAGCACTTTTTGAGCCCAGCGCCAAAGCACCAAAGGCGCGCGGCTTTCCAGCTTGGCTTCGCGATGTTTGCGCCCGGGTGTGAAAATCAATTCCGCCGGCAAAGAAAAACGCCTTCTTCGCCGGAATCGGCGATCCACTCGGCGCTCACTTCAAGGCCATGGCGGGAAAGCGTCCGGCGAACGCGCCCGGGGGTGTAGCGATAGGAGAAGAATAGCTGGATGATTTCGCCCGCGCGAAATTCAAACGCGTCGTTTTCAATATTTATCCGCCGCGGCCGCGCAAAACGAAAATCGGCCGCGATGCGCTTCAATCCGTTCGAGGCGTCGTCCGCGATGCGGAAACGCATCCGACCGTCGCCGCGCCCGACGCCGAGATCGGCCAGGAATGTGCCCAGCCAATCGCGGGTCAATGCGTTGTCGTATTGCGGCAGGACCTGTTTCACGCCGGCGGCGTAATGGTGGCCCGGCGCCAGGTTTGCGCTGAACAGCAGCCAGTCTTTCGGGCGGATGAGCGCCGCCAACTGCGGCAGGATTTGCTGCGGTTCGAAATTTGGAATCATGCCGAAAAAGGTGACCAGCGCCGGATTGCGGGTGACCAGGAATCTTTTTAAATCATCCGCGGTCGCCAGGTCGCAGACAAAGGGGGAACAATTTTTCGCCGGTAAAACCGCGAGCGCCGCCTGCCGGGCGACCAGCACCATCGCGGGGCTGACATCGCAGGGCGTATAGAAAAGCGTCCGCCCGCGCGCATTCAGGTGCCCCAGCAACCGCCGGTCCTTCTGGCCGCCGCCGCAGCCGAGGCTCAGGATGTGAAGCTGGCTGGCTTTGATTTTCTTGGCGGCGGCAAGAAAGGCGCGGTCGTAAGCCGTCAGGCAATTTTCGTCGCGGCGGGCGGGGGAGTGGGCTTCGTGCACGGCGAGCCATTTTTGGGTTTGCTTGAGGCTGTCGTAGTGAAATTTGTGGTTCACCCGCCGGTTGCGCAACGAGGCGAGCAGGTCGCGCCGGACCTGTTCGGGAAACTGGCTGGAATGGATTGTAATCCGGGCGGTGGCGTTCATGCGCAATTATTTCTGCGGAAACCTGATGTAGAGCAGCCAGTAAATGACCACGCCGGTCACGGAAACATACAGCCACAGCGGCCAGGTCCAGCGGGCGATTTTTTTGTGCGCGTCAAACTGACGTTTCCGCGCGCGCTGCAGCGTCACCAGAATCAACGGCACAATGGCGGCGGCCAGGATTGTGTGGGTGGACAAAATCACCAGATAAACCGGCCGGAACCATGCGGGGTCAACAAAGTGAGTCACCGTTTTCACCAGCGCATGATAGGTGAGATAGCAGCCGAGAAAAATCACCGACGTCAAGAACGCCGCGACCATGCAGTTGCGGTGCGCGGTTTGGTTGCCCCGCTTGATGAAGACGAAACCGAGGGAAAGGAATATCGCGCTCAAGCCGTTGAGCGTGGCGTTGACGGGGGGCAGATCGTGGATGGTCATGGTTCGATTTCGAGCAAACGGACGGCTTGCAGCAACTGCGGTTGAACCGAATTCGTCCAGTCCACGCCGTCGCCGCCGGTTTCAAAAAAGCCGCGCAACTGCGCATGCTTGTCCACCACCACAAAAATGGTGGAGTGGATAAATAGATCCGCGTCGTCCTTGCGCGCTTCGGGCTTCACGGGCACGGCGCTTAATTTAAGGCTGCCGGCGGCGAGCCCGGCGATTTCGCCTTTTGTCCCGGTTAGAAAGGTCCAGCGGCTGAAGGCCGCACCGAAGCGTTCACCGTATTGCTTCAGGACGGCGGGTGAATCAAAGCCCGGGTCGGTAGTGAGCGTGACCAGTTTCGCACCGCTGTCCGGCGGCAGAAGGTTTTGCAGGGATTTCATCTGCCCGGTCATGCGGGGGCAGGGTCCGGCGCAGCGCGTGAAAACGATGTCGGCCACCCAGACGTGATTGGTGAAATCAGCGAGGGTGGCGGCCCGACCGTCCTGATTGGTGAGCGTGAAAGCGGCGACAGGGCCGATGACCCGGAGCGGTGGCGGCTGGCTGCGGCTGCGCGTGACCTGGACAAACCACATTGCGAACGCCAGGCTGATGAAGCCGAATAGAAGCAGGAACCCGATCCAGATGGTGCGGGGCGGGCGGGGCGGTTTTTCGGTCATATCGTCGTCAAATTATGCACTGAAGCGGATCTGTCGCAAGCCAACGTGACGTTCTTCCGGCCATGGCGGGAACGGGCGGGGAGCGCCGGTTTCGGCAGGGGTCCAGAGCGACGGGGAATGAAATCGGGGGATGGGGGCAGCCGCCGGGTTTTGAGCTTGACGGACAGCGCGGGACCCACTATTTTCCCATCACAAAGCGGTTTAATTGCTGGTCAGCCAGCGTGCGAAAGTCGGAGACAAAGGTCTTTCCGACTTTTTTGTTCGCTGGATGGGGTGGTGATGAGCGCCGTTTAATAGCGTATGAATGCAGATTTTATTGCCGGATTGGAATTTTGGGAACGAGAAAAAGGCGTCAGCCGTGAGGTCCTCATGGGTGCCGTCCAGGAGGCGTTGCTGCAAGCCGCCAAGAAGGCCGTCGGCCCGGCGCGCGAGCTGCGCGTGGAAATGAATTCCAAGAACGGCGACATCAAGGCATTTGCCAAACTCATCGTGGCCGACAAGGTCATTTCGCAGCACGACCAAATCTCCGTGTTTGACGCCCGCCGGCTCAAGGCGGACGCGAAGGTGGGCGATGAAATCGAGAAGGAAGTCACGCCGCAGGGTTTCGGCCGCATCGCCGCGCAATACGCCAAGCAGGCGCTGATGCAGAAAGTCCGCCAGGCCGAGAAGGCCATGCTGCTCACGGAATACAAGGATCGCGTGGGGGACATCGTCAGCGGCACGGTGCGGCGGTTTGACCGTTCGGACGTGGTGCTCGACCTCGGCAAATACGAGGCCGTCATGCCCAACAAGGAACGCGTGCCGACCGAAGAATATCAGGTGGGAGAGCGCATCCGTTGTCTCATCAAGGCCGTGCAGGAAGGCGAGCGGGGGCCGGAAATCATTTTGTCCCGCGCGGACACGAAGTTCATTGTGAAGCTGTTCCAATTGGAGGTGTCCGAAATCAATGACGGCACCATTGAGATCAAAGGCATCGCACGGGAACCCGGTTTTCGCACGAAGATGGCGGTTTATTCGCGCGACAATAAAGTTGATCCGGTCGGCGCTTGTGTCGGCCTGCGCGGTCAGCGCGTGAAGAACATCGTCCGCGAATTGAACAACGAGAAGGTGGACGTGATCCCGTGGTCGTCCGACATCAAGGCGTTTGTCACGAAGGCGCTGGAGCCCGCAAAGATCCGCAGCATCGAATTGGATGAGCAGCGCAAGCGCGTGCACGTTCTAGTCGCGGAAGACCAGCTTTCGCTGGCCATCGGCAAGCGCGGCCAGAACGCACGGTTGACGGCGCGGTTGACCGGCTGGGAAGTGGATATTGACGCTGAGCACATCGTCACCAAAGGCTTTGACGAGAAGGTCGCCGAAGCCGTCGACCTGATCGCGACGATTCCCGGAATCACCCGTGAACAGGCCGATGCGCTGGTCCATGCCGGGGTCACGCGATTGGAAGATTTGTTGCAGGCGGAAGCCAGCGACATCGCGGATATCCCACAGATCGGCGAAAGCGCGGCCGCGATTTTGGCGGCTGCGCGCGCCGAGGCGGAACGCAAGAAAAACCCTCATGAGGGGAATGACGCGTCCGGTGGAAATCCGCCCAAGCACTGATTTATGGTGCCGGTGGAAACGGTTTCGTTGTTTGCGATTTGAGCCATGACGGCGAAGCGCACTTTCCGGTTGGTGCCGGTAAAAATTTTTTATGCCCGTTCGTATTTACGAGATTGCGAAGAAACTTGGCCTCGAGAACAAGGAAATTCTCACGAAGGCCAAGGCGTTGGGCATTGCCGCCGCCAAGGTTCCGTCCAGCTCGCTTGATAAAATCACCGCCGAAGATCTCGAACAGCATCTGCTGACGGACCACCCCGAAATCGCGGCCAAATTTGCGTCGCCGGCGGTGGTCGAGACGCCCAAGCCTCCGCCGGTGGAGGAAAAGGTCGTTTTCATCCACGCGCCGGAGCCGGAGCCGGTCGTGGTTGTCGCGCCGGAACCGGTGACCGAGGCAGCGGTCGAGCCGGCTCCAGTCGCGGTCGAACCGGCGAGCCCCGCCGTTCCACCGCCGGCCCCGATGCCGGTCATTCCCGCGACTCCGCCACCGCCGCCGAAGCCGAAGGTGGGCGATCTCGTCGGCAGAATTCAATTGCCGGTTCGCCCGGCATCCTCGCGCCCCGGCGACCGTGACCGTGGTGGTTCGCAGCAACGGCCGCAGTCGGCGGCCGCTCGGCCGGGCCAGCCTCCCCAACGCGGCGATGGCCGCCAGCAGTTTCAGCGCGGTCGGGACGGCCGACCGCTCCCGGGTTCGCGCGAACCGGCCCGGCCGGCCGCGCCGCAGCCACCAAAAATTTCGCTGCCCTCGGACGCGCAAATCATCATCATCAAGCCGCCAATTCTCGTCCGCGCGCTGGCCGAGGCGTTGAAGCAAAAGCCGTTCACCATCATCGCCGAGTTGATGAAGCTGAAGGTCATGGCGACCGTCAACCAGTCCATTGACGAGAAAATCGCCGCGCAGGTATGCGCGCACTACGGCTGTAAATTTGAAGCGGAAAAGCGCGCCAAAGGCGAAGGCATCGTTCACACACAGGAGAAAAAAGTCGAACTCGACGTGGATGACAAGCCGGAGGATCTCAAGCCGCGGGCGCCGGTCGTCACCATCATGGGCCATGTCGACCACGGCAAAACCTCATTGCTTGACGTCATCCGCAAGGCGAACGTCGTGGCGGGCGAAGCCGGCGGCATCACGCAGCACATCGGCGCCTACACGATCGCCGTGCCGCATCCGGAACGGAAAAACGAACTCGCACAAATCACTTTCCTCGACACCCCCGGCCACGCGGCGTTCAGCTCGATGCGCGCCCGCGGAGCAAACGTGACGGACATCGTGGTCCTCGTCGTCGCGGCGAACGACGGGGTCATGCCGCAAACTCTGGAAGCGCTCGCCCATGCGAAAGCGGCGAAGGTGCCGATCCTCGTGGCGGTCAATAAATGCGACCATCCGAATTCGAATCCCTTGAAAGTTCGCCAGCAGTTGCAGGAGAAAGGCCTGGTTCCCGACGACTGGGGCGGCGATACAATTTTCGTCGAATGTTCCGCGTTGACAAAGCAGGGCATTGATAAACTGCTGGAAATGATCCTGCTTCAGGCGGACTTGCTGGAATTAAAGGCAAATCCAAACCGCAATGCCAAGGGCAATGTCATCGAGTCCGGCGTTTCGCCCGGCGGCCCAACGGCGACCGTGCTGGTGCGGAAAGGCACGCTGCATCTTGGCGACGTGGTGATCTGCGGCGAGTTTTACGGCAAGGTTCGCGCGCTCATCAATGAGGAAGGCCAGCGCTTGAAAGAAGCCGGTCCGTCCGTGGCGGTGAGCGTGCTCGGTTTGAACGGTGTGCCCGAAGCGGGCTGGGAATTCAGTTCCGTGGACGACGAAAAAGCCGCGCGGGTCCTTGCCGAGGAACGCGCGATGGAGGCGAAAAGCCAGGATTTGGAAAATCGCTCGAAGGTCACATTGGAAAACCTGTTTGCATCACTTGAAGCCGCGCAGAGCAAGGTGCTGCGCGTGGTGGTGAAGGGCGACACGCAAGGTTCCGTCGAGGCGATTGTCGAGGCGCTCAACAAAATTGAGTCCGACAAGGTCACGCTCGAAGTGTTGCACAGCGACGTCGGTACCATTACGGAAAACGACGTGGCGTTGGCGTCGGCGTCCAAGGCGGTCATTCTGGGTTTTCACACGCGATTGGACAGCACCGCTGCCGAAAAGGCGAAACACGCCGGCGTGCAGGTCAAGCTGTACGCGATCATTTACGAGTTGATCGACCAGGTGAAGGATTCGATGGCTGGGCTGCTCGAACCCGACCTCAAGGAAACGGTCGTCGGCTCTGCCGAAGTGCGGCAGGTTTTTGAATTGTCCAAAGGCATCCCGGTCGCCGGGTGCATGGTCACCGTTGGCCGCATCGTGCGCGGCAAGGTGCGCGTCCGCCGCCGCAAGGATATCATTTATGAGGGGGTCACCCAGTCGCTCCGCCGGTTTCAGGACGAGGCCAACGAAGTCCGCGCCGGCATGGAATGCGGTATCCGCATCGAAGGCTTCGGCGAATTTCAGATCGGCGACGCCATTGAGTGTTACGCGATTGAAAAAATCGCGGCGAAGTTATGAGTTGTTGACTCGCCCAGCCCGCACCCCGAGTTGCCTTCAACCGTTCAACCAAAACCAAACATGCCCAATCTCCGACATGAGCGCGTTCGTGAGTTGTTGCGGCGTGCGATTGGCGAGGCCATCCGCCGGGAATTCCACGTCAGCGACGTCGGGCTCATCACGGTCAACGACATTGATTTGGGCGGCGATTTGAAATCCGCCGTCGTCTTCGTCACCATCCTCGGGAACGCCGACCAGCAGAAACGGGGTTTGCATGTGCTGGAGGAGAATCGCATCCGCATCCAGGCGCTGGTTGCGAATTCCGTGGTTTTGAAATACACGCCGACGCTGAAATTTGTCGTGGACGATTCCATCATGCGCGGCAACCGCGTGCTGCAAATCATCGAGGAATTGGAAAAAAACACCCCCGCCGACCCGAGTGAAAACACATCCTCAGATCATTGACCGCATTCTTGAGGTCATCCGCGAACATCAGACCTTTTGTATCGTCGGCCACGTCCGGCCCGACGGTGACTGCATCGGCTCCCAACTCGGCCTGGCGCTCGCATTGCGCAACGAGGGAAAAAAAGTAACCGTCTGGAATGAGGATTCCATCCCGCTGAAATACAAGTTTCTCAATGCCGAAGGCCTGATTGAAAAACCAAGGCGCGGCGGAAAGTTCGACTGCGTCATCGCCACCGACTGCGCCAGTTTTGAGCGGCTCGGCAAGGCCGGCGAGTGCATCGCCGCCCGGAAAACATTCATCAATATTGACCACCACGAAAGCAACACACGCTATGCGGATGTGAACTGGGTTTCGCCGCGCGAACCGTCGACCGGCGAGTTGATTTTCCGGCTGCTCAAGGTGGCGCGCTGGCCGATCACCCGACCGATCGCCGACAACCTTTTCACCGCGATTTCCACGGACACCGGCTCGTTCCAGTATCCGACCACCCGGCCAGGCACGCTCCACGCCAGCGCGGAACTGGTCACGCGCGGGGCGAACCTGGCGAAAATCTGCGATGAAGTTTACCAGTCGTATCCGCTATCGCGTGCAAAACTACTCAAGCATGTTTACAGTAAATTCCGCCTGACGGCCGGCGATCGCATTGCCTGGTTCTGGCTGAAGAAACAGGATTTTGCCCGCACCGGCGCGGAGAGCGACGACACCGAAGGCCTGATCGACCACATCCGCGCGATTGAGCCGGTGGTGGTGGCCTGTGTGTTTGAGGAACTCGAACCCGAACTGACCCGCATCAGCTTGCGTTCGAAAAACAACCAGGTGAACGTCAGTGAAATCTGCGGCCAGTTCGGCGGCGGCGGCCATCCGGCGGCGGCGGGCGCGCGGATTCCCGGCAAGCCGTTATCCGTCCAGCGTAAAGTCATCGCCGCCGTGAAGCGCGCGCTGAACGACGCCAGGTGATTTATCATGCAAGAATTTTCCGCACTCGACGGCGCTATCCTCGTTGACAAGCCGGCAGGCCCGACCTCACACGATGTGGTGGACGCCATCCGCCGCAAGTTTGGCATCAAGAAGGTCGGTCATTGTGGCACGCTCGACCCGAACGCCACCGGCCTGCTCATCATCGTGCTCGGTCGCGGCACAAAGTTGTCCGAGCGGCTCATGGGCGACGACAAGGTGTATGAAGGAACGATCAAATTTGGCGAGGCGACGGACAGCTATGATTGCGACGGCGAACTGACCGGTTCGCTACCGGTGATGCCAATGACGCTGGATGAGTTGAACGAGGAGGCGGCCCGATTCATTGGTGATTTGATGCAGGTGCCGCCGATGGTTTCCGCCATCAAAAAAGACGGCGTGCCGCTTTACAAGCTGGCGCGCAAAGGCATCGAGGTGGAACGCGAGCCGCGCCTGATCCACGTCTACAATTTTCGTTTTACAGACTACACCGAGCCGCTGGGCAAATTCCGTGTGGCCTGCACGAAGGGAACTTACATCCGCAGCCTCGCGCACGACCTTGGCCAGAAACTGGGCTGCGGCGCGCATCTGACGACGTTGCGGCGCAGTGCCTCGGGAAAATTCGACGTAGCGGACGCGCAGCCGCTGGACACAATTTTGAAACTGACCACGGCGGAACTGGAAAAACGGGTGCTGCCGTTTTTGAAGCTTGCCGCCAATGCGTGATGCATGAAAATCATCCGCGTTGCAAACGAACTGGATCATGGCCGCCACAAGGCCTGCCTGGCCATCGGGGTTTTCGACGGTGTGCATCTCGGCCATCAGCAGATCATCCGGCAGACGGTTTCCGATGCGCGCGGACACGACGCCGTGGCGCTGGTGGTAACGTTCGACCGGCATCCCAATGCCGTGGTCGCGCCCGACCATGTTCCGCCGCAGATTTATTCGCGTTCGCAAAAATTTCGCGCCATTGAAGCCTTGGGTGCGGACGCGCTGCTGGAAATTCCATTCGACAAGGCTTTCAGCGAGAAGACGGGCGAGGTGTTTATCCGCGAACTGGTGCATGATCTGGGAATGGTCCACAGCATCTGCGTCGGAACGGATTTTGTTTTTGGACACAAACGGAGCGGCGATGTCGCGCTCTTAAAAAGGCTCGGGGATGGAATATCATTTCAGGTTCACGGGATGGCGGAACTGGCGCTGGACGGCCAAACGGTGAGCAGTACGCGGATTCGCGAGGCAATCCGCCGCGGCGATTTGGACGCCGCGGGGCAGATGCTTGGCCGATCCTATGCGATTTGCGGACGCGTGGTGGAAGGCGACCGGCTGGGCCGGCAATTGGGTTTTCCGACGGCGAATCTCGACCCGGCGAACCTAGTGCTCCCGCCCAACGGCGTTTATGCGGCGTGCGTGAAAGTCAGCAGCCGATTTTATCGCGTGGCGCTGAACATCGGGGTCCGTCCGACGGTAGCCGCGGGGCCGCAACTGCGGGTGGAGGCTCATCTGCTGGATTTTACCGGCGACCTTTACGGGCAGGAACTGGAGGTGGAAATCGAGGCCAAACTGCGGGCGGAGCGGCGTTTTGCCACACCGGCGGATCTGCGGGAACAGATCGCGCGGGATGTGGCGGCGGTACGGAAAGAGGTTTGACGGATTGCACAGAAAATCATGCAGGATGATTGCTGTCAGGTGTTTGCATCCGATTCCGCCGCCGGGAAGATAACCAGATTTAGGCCGATAAAACAAAGATTTTGCTTGAATTTCCTGCAAAAAAGGCTAGTATTGCTCCGCGTCAGTCTTCTGGTGTTCGCAGTTCCAGCTTCACGGCAATGAACGCGGGTGTATCGTCAGAAGCCGCGGTTTTGCGGTCAGACGGTCAAAATTTCTGAACCGGCGCGGTGTTTTTTAGTCTGATAATTTATGTTGAAACGCAAAGCTGCGACGTCGAAAAGTCCGTCGCGCAACAAATCCAGCAGCAGTTCGAAAGCTTCCAAGGCCAAAACCCCACCGGTTCGGCGGCGATTTGTCATTTCCAGCAAGGCGGCTAAATCGGAAGCCGTCAAGTCCAAGCCTCCGGTTTCGTCGGTTCCGGTCACCGCCAGCCAGCCGGCGGCGACGGCGTCAGCGGTGGATTTGACCGAGACGATAAAGACCCTGCTGCATCTGGCACAGGAACACGGCTATATCACCTATGATGACATCAACGACATCCTGCCGGACAATTTAAGCCCCGAAGACCTCGATGCGCTGCTGACCAAACTGCGGGGTTTGGACGTTGAAATCGTCATGGATCAAGCCGAGGCCGAGCGAGCCGAGCGCACCAAAGGTCCCGATCAGGCCCAGCAGGAGGAAGCCGACGAGGATGCGCGGCTGGAAATTCTGGACGATCCGGTCCGCATGTACATGAACCAGATGGGCAAGGTTCCCCTGCTCACCCGCGAGCAGGAAGTGGAGATTTGCAAAAAGATCGAGGATGCGGAGGTGGAGATGAAACGCATCGTTTACAGTCTTGGTTTCACGGCCAAAGAGCATATCGCCATCGCGGAAAAACTACTGTCTGAGCCGCCCAAGGAGCGTTTTGACCGCGTCATCGTTGACAAGAAGATCGCCAACCGCGAGGGGCACCTGAAGGATTTGCGCAAGCTCATCAAAAAGGTCCACGCCGCCGACCAGAAGGTGGACGAGAAATATTTTGCGTGGCAAAAGGCGCAGCAGAAGGGCCGCAAGGAAAAGCTGGAGCGGGAATTAAAAAAAATGGGCGGGAAGCTCCAGGAGACGTTTGCCAAGTTTTATTACAAGCAGAAAGTGGTCGAGGAAATGATCGTCGTGGCCGGGAACATCCACGAGAAATTTCAGGCCAGCTTGCGGCACCTGCAAGAATTGGAAACGCATCGCAACACCGCCGAGCGCCGCGCCGCCGTCGAGGCCGAGCAGCAGAAAGTCCAGACGCTGGAGCTGTTCGGGCGGATGCCACGGGAGGATTTTTACAAGTCGTTCAAGGAGCTGAAAGGGGCCGCCGATCGCGCGCTCAAGGCCAAGACCCACATGGCGGAGGCCAACTTGCGCCTCGTCGTCTCCGTCGCCAAAAAATACACCAATCGCGGCCAGTCATTCCTCGACCTGATTCAAGAAGGCAACATCGGCCTCATGAAGGGCGTCGAGAAGTTTGAATACCGCCGCGGTTATAAATTCTCCACCTATGCGATCTGGTGGATCCGCCAAGCCATTACGCGCTCCATCGCCGACCAGGCGCGGACCATCCGTATTCCGGTGCACATGATTGAAATCATGAACAAGCTCTGGCGCGCCCAGAAGCAACTCACGCAGGAGTTGGGCCGCGAACCCACGCCGGAGGAACTGGCCGATGAAATGCACATGCCGGTCGCCCGCATCCATGCGCTTTTAAAAATGGCGCAGCAGCCGGTGTCATTGCATGCACCGGTCGGCGACGACGGCGACGTGAGCGTCGGCGATTTCATCGAGGACAAGTCCGCGGAAAACCCGTCCGACGTGACCAGCTACAGCCTCCTCCGCGAAAAATTGAGCGATGTGTTGACCACGCTGACCGACCGCGAGCGGAAGATTTTGGAAATGCGTTTCGGCCTGCTCGACGGCTACGAGCGCACGCTCGAAGAAATCGGCAAAATGTATAACGTCACCCGCGAACGCATCCGCCAGATCGAGGCGAAGGCGCTGCGCAAGCTGCGCCATCCGACGCGGGTGCGGCATTTGCAAGGCTTCCTTGAGGGTGTCGAGGTGGCCTAGATCGTTTCAACAAAAACTGTAGCCACAGGAAGCAAACCAACCGAGCGCGTCTTGGGCCGTCACTTGGGCCAGGGCCTGGCCGATGGCCTTGACCAGCTCCGCGGGTGTCCGGGCTTCGAGCGCACGCAGGAGGG
>CAIXBQ010000104.1 GCA_903917705.1 uncultured Verrucomicrobia subdivision 3 bacterium
GAGCGCCACTCAGCGCAGCGTAAAGTTCATCCGCTGGTTACGCGAAGCTCTCCGCTACCAACTCGCGGAAACCACCGCTGTGCTCCGCCTGAAGCATCTCTATGCCACCTTATGACTTATCAACCTGTCCACCAATGCATCGCGGCATGAAATTGAGGCTCAAAATCAACCGGCCTTTTGGCAAGTCCATCCTGATCGTGGGGCTTGTGTCGTCCCTCGGCGCGGCTGCCGCGGCTGCCGGACCATTCTCGCAATGGGCGGTGGTAAAGGAATACGACCGGGTTTTCACCACCTACCCGTATTCCGATCCCGACCCCGTCCCCGTCATGTCGCGCTATTATCCGTATTTTCGCTATGACGGGTTCACCGACCAGTCCGTGCAGAAGAAATGGAAGGTGGTTGAACTCTCAAATGATTACCTTCAGCTCCTGATTCTCCCGGAGATCGGCGGCAAGGTCTGGGCCGCCATTGAAAAGCAGACCGGGCGTTCTTTGGTTTACTTCAATCATGTCGTTAAATTTCGCGATGTCTCCATGCGCGGCCCTTGGACCAGCGGGGGGATGGAGGCCAACTACGGCATCATCGGTCACACTCCCAACTGCTTTTCGCCGGTGGATTATATGACCATGCGCCATCCGGATGGCAGCGTGAGTTGCATCATCGGCACGCTTGATTTGCTCACCCGCACCACCTGGCGGCTGGAAATTAATCTGCCCCGCGACCAGGCTTGTTTCACGACGCGTTCGTTCTGGCACAATGGTTCAGTCGCCGGGCAGCCCTATTACACCTGGATGAACGTGGGTATCAAGGCGGCGGACAACCTCCAGTTCATCAATCCCGGCACGCACTATCTTGGCCATGACGGCAAGGTGTTTGACTGGCCGATGAACCCGGAGAACAGACATAACCTCTCATGGTATGAACAGAATAACTTCGGGCCATATAAGTCGTATCATGTGTTCGGCCGGCTGTCAGAGTTCTTTGGCGGCTATTATCATGACGAAGATTTTGGGATGGCCCATTACGCTGATTTCGCGGATAAGCCGGGCCGGAAAGTCTGGATTTGGGGACAATCACGGCAGGGAATGATTTGGGAGCATCTCCTCACGGATACCAACGGCCAGTATGTCGAGGTCCAGTCCGGCCGGCTCTTCAACCAGACCGCCGACGAAAGTTCGCTCACCCCGTTCAAGCATAAGGAGTTTTTGCCCCACGCCACGGATTCCTGGACCGAATACTGGCAGCCGGTCAAAGGCACCAAAGGCTTTGTCAGCGCCAGTCCCTGGGGCGCGATGAATGTTTCCCGCGAAGCCGGCCGATTGGTGATCCGCCTTTCCCCGGCCCGGTCGTTGCGCGACCAGTTGGAAGTTTTTGATGGCACCAATCTGCTTTGGTCGCAGGCCGTCGTGCTTAAGCCGATGCGGACCGTGGAGCAGGTCGTTCCCCTCGCTTCCGAACCCAAGGCGCTGAGGGTTTCTCTTGGGAATAACAAGCTTCAATATGAGGCGGTCCCCGACGATGTTTTGCGCCGGCCGGTGGAGGCACCGGTGAATTTCAACTGGCAGTCGGACTATGGATTGTATCTCAGCGGTAAGGAAAATGCCCTTGAACGCTCCTACCTCCAGGCGGGAACCAATTTTCAGGCCTGTCTTAATACCAATCCGGATTTTGCGCCCGCCCTGGTCGAGTTGGCGGCGCAGGCGAATCAACGGGCTGACTGGAGTAATGCATGTGTTTATTCGCTCAAGGCGTTGAGTATTGATACTTACGATCCCGGCGCCAATTATCAGTTTGGGATTTCCAGCGCCGCCCTGGGGCGGCGGGCCGATGCCAAGGACGCGTTCAGCATCGCCGCCCTTTCAGCCGGTTGGCGTGGTGCTGCGTTCACCGAATTGGCCAAGGCGTATCTCCGCGAAAAATCATATGACCGCGCGCTGACGTCGGCTGAAGCTGCTTTGGATTACGACCGCCGGAATCTGGACGCCCTCCAGATCCAGGCTTGTGTCGGCCGGCTATGCGGCCATGAACCGGCCGCGGCGTCAGCCTGCCGGACCTTGCTCGAACTGGATTCGCTTAATCACTTCGCCCGTTTTGAAAATTTCCTCCGCGGCAAGACTGGCAGTCTGGACTTCACCAGCCAGCTTCGCAGCGAGTTGCCGGCGGAAACCTGCCTGGAATTGGCCGCTTGGTATCGCAACGCAGGCTTGGACCGGGATGCGGCACAGGTTCTGGCGTTCGCACCGCCAAACGCCGAGGTGTTTTATTGGTTGGCTTATCTGCATAAGGATACCAACCTGCTCATCCGGGCGGAGGCAGCCTCCTCGGCGTTTGTTTTTCCGTTCCGGACTGAGTCCATCCCGGTGTTTGAATGGGCCGGCCGGATGAGCCACGCGTGGCAACCACGATATTATCTGGCTCTCATCCTCTGGCATCAGGGCGAACTGGCATCCGCGCGGAAGTTGATGTCCGCCTGTGGTGATGAACCGCAGTTCGGACCGTTTTATGCCGCCCGCGCTCAGTTGGTCGCCTCGACTGCCGCGCCAGACCTTGAAAAAGCGGCGCGGCTGGACCCTGTCCAGTGGCGATATGGCTTGATGCTGGCGAAGCATCACTTGGAACAAACCAATTCCGCTGCTGCCCTTGCGGTCGCCAGTCATTATACCCGGCTTTTCCCGGGCAACAATGTGCTGTCATTGCTCTACGCAAAAACCCTGGTTCTCAACGGGCAATATCAAGCTGCCGCCGACTTTCTGACTCCGCTCAAGCTTTTGCCCTGCGAAGGCAGCACCGACGCGCGCGCGACCCTGCGCGAGGCGGACTTGATGCTCGCCTTGCAGAAAATGAAAATGGGCGAATTCGACCAGGCGCTGCAATTCATCGCCCGGGCGCGCGAATGGCCCGAGAATCTTGGCGCCGGCAGGCCCTATGCCGAAGACTTGGATGAGCGGCTCGAAGACTGGCTGGCCTACGCATGTGACCGGCACCGTGATCCGCCGGCCGCCCGGCTGATGCTGGACAAGATTTTGGCTTTCGGCGTTCCTTCCAAAAACTCCGGTGTCGGCGCCATCATTCGCGCCCTGGCTCTGAAGACCTCCGGCCAACCGTCTGAGGCCGGGCGGTTGTTGAATTACTTGCCGGCCGGTTCCCCTGCTGAACAGGCGCTGGCCGCTTGGGGAAAAGAAATCGTCGCTGGCAGCGCGGCGCCGTTGCCATTTTCAATCCAAAATCCCGAAGCGCGCATCTTGGCCGCCTGGGGGCAATAAAAGGTAACTCCATTAGATTCGTTTCCGTCTCTGTATCGTCATGAAAAATCTACTCGCGTTCATTGCGGTGTGTCTCCTGTTCGGCAGCTTGTCCAACCCGACCCAAGCCCGTAGCGACCAGGTCAACCCCGCCGACACTCTGGTGATCAGCACGGCCCAACCGCTGGCCGTGTCGGAAACCAAGCTGCGTCAGGCGGTCTTCCAGCGTTGTCAGGAGATGCTCAATGCGCCGGCCGGCCAGTTCGGCGCGCATCCTTCGGCAGCGGTATTTCCCGGCCCGGTGGCGCCCGGCACTGCGCGCATCGCACGCGCGGTGAACATCCGGCATGTTCCGCCGGATGCCGCCATGCTGCGGCTTATCACGCCACTGGATTATTCCGACCCGTTTTCGCCCAATTTGTATTCGACCGCCCTGTATGCCGCGCCGGGGGAAGTGGTGGCCATTGACATTCCTGCGGCGCTCGTGGGCAAATTGGAAGTGCAGATCGGCTGTCACTCCGACAACCTCAACGAATGGGTTGCCGCCCAGGAGCCCTGGCGCCGGATGCCACTGCTCGTGAATCATACCCCGCTAATAACCGCGCACACTTTGGCCTCCAATCCCTTCGGCGGCTTGATCTACATTACCTGCCCGCCCACCAATGCCGCGTGGCGGGCGGACATCACTATTTCCAACGCCGTCATGTCCCCGAGGTTCATCCTGGGCCAGACCACCGATGACGAGTGGAAGACCATGGTTGAAGCCTCCGGCGCGCCATGGGGCGAACTCACCACTAGCAACATTATTATCATGCTCCCCACCCACGTATTGAAAAAAATTGCCGACCCGACCGCGCGCATGAGGATCTGGAACAATGTTATCGGCGCGGAGATGGATCTAGCACAACTACCCACGCCCTTTTATCGCGCTCAGCGGTTGGTCACCGACGTTCATATCGGCGGCGGCTTCATGCACAGCGGCTATCCCATCATGGTGCATCATTGTCCTGAGCAGGGCATGAGCACGGAGGATTTCATTTCCGACCCCGCGCAGTTCTCCCGGCCCGCCAATGGTGGCCCCAATTGGGGTTTCTTCCATGAGATCGGCCACAACATGCAGAATCAGGACTGGGTCTTCAATGGCACCACTGAGGTCAGCGTGAATCTCTTTTCCCTGTATTCCTTCGATAAAATCGCCGGTGGCCGCGATAACGCCCACGAAGGCGTTTCCAATCTGGGCACCCAGAAAATGCTCCGCCGGTATTTCAGCAAAACTCCTGACTTCAAGCAATGGCAGGCCGACCCCTTCCTTGCGCTCACCACTTTCCGCTTGATTCAAAATGATTTCGGCTGGGAACTGTTCAAGCAAACCTTCCGCCGTTATCAGGAGTTGCCCGAGGCCCAAAGGCCGAAGGGCGACGCGGAAAAGCGTGACCGGTTGGTGCGTTATCTTTCGGAAACCGCCGGGTGCAACTTTGCCCCCTATTTCAATCTCTGGGGCATTCCCTTGTCCAAGCGGTTAAAGAGCGACCTGAAAAAATATCCTGACTGGATTCCCTACAACTTTCCGCCCCAGACTAAATAAATCTATCTGGTTCAAACCGAACAACACGGATATTTGTTCACAAACCATTGGTCGGTGAATATGAAAATCCTTGCCCCTCTAAAAGGCTTGTCTATTGCATGAAATTCTTCCGGGCCGGTAGTGGTGTGCTGGAAGAAATTCCCATGCCAGACCAACTCGAGGCGGGCGGACTGGCGGGAGTGACAATATTCATGGCGCGCGGAAGGATCACCCGGAGATGCTGCCTGTCGCGCGGAAGTCTGACGAAGGCGGATGTGGATTTAGGGGTGATTTCGCTCCAATAAGCCCAGTCCATGCATCCATTCTTCGGCGCGCTTGGGCCAACTGCTGACAGGCTGGCTTGACGGACGCAGGCCGTAGCCATGACCACCGCTCGCATACAGATGCATTTCGGCAGCTACCGCAGCGTTCTTCAGGGCGAGGTAATAAACTAGGCTGTTCTCGACGCGGATACCGTCATCCTCGGTTTGTATCAGGAACGTCGTCGGTGTGCTGGTCGTCACTTTCAGTTCCGGAGCGAGTCTATCGTCCTGTCCCTTGAGTGTCAGATAGGCGGGGTAAATCAACATCGCGAAGTCGGGCCGGCAACTGATCTGATCAGCCTCATCCAAGGCGGCATAAGCCCGCTTGTCAAAGTTGTTGCTCAGATGCGCCGCCAGATGGCCGCCGGCGGAAAACCCCAGGACGCCTATGTGTTTCGGATCAAGCGCCCATTCCTTGGCATGAAACCGGACCAGACCGAGCGCCCGTTGGGCGTCCTGCAATGGCAGGATATGTCCGTGGTCGCCGGGACGCTCTGGCACCCGATATTTTAATAAAACACCCGTCACGCCGATGGAATTTAGCCAATGACAAATTTCCGAACCTTCGAGATCTATCGCCAGAATGCTGTAACCGCCGCCTGGACATACAACTACAGCTGTCCCATTGCTCGAAGTCTTCGACGGGCGATATACCGTGATGGCCGGCTGGCCCACATTGCCTAGCCGTATTACCCGCCGATCAGCCGCCAATCTACCATCGGGCTTGGTCGTGTCATGCTCTTCGCCGACGTTGGTTTTATCGTCCGGCGCACCTTTCGGCCATAGCAGAACAGGATCTGAAACACTGGTGGCACTGGCCACTGTGGGGTTGCCAAAAATGGTCAGGCCGACAGCAAAGCAGACAGCCATGATTCGGTTCATGGAGCGATGAAAGCCTAAATCCCCTTGGCTTGCAAAAGAAATTGGCTGGCGTGGGCGTATCTACCGGTTGCCGGTACAAACACTCGATTCTTGCTTTTTGCCCGATGCGACTCTCCTCTCCTCTCCGATTTTCACTGTGGCCAACACATGCGGCCATAACGCATGGCTGGGACAGTTAAACCTCTTTTAGCTGACATCGCTGTCTCGACATGGCTGGTGGTGGAGCGGAAAACCGAAAACATTTGTGTGCCCGCAAAAAACCGGCACAGTGCTCCCGCAACCACGCGGGCTGAAATAATGGATTTTGCCGTCGCTGGATGAATTATGAATTTGGCATCAGACAAATCGATCCGGCCGCGGCCAATCGCAGGTGAGGAACCAATGAAATTTGGCATCAACACTTTTCTTTTTACCTCGCCGTTCACAAACCGAAGCACCCGGCTGTTCCGACAATTCAAGGCGTGGGGATTTGACGGCGTGGAAATCGCGGTGGAAAACCCCGCGGATATTGATCCGGGGTTCGTGAAGGCGCGGCTGGACCGGCACGGGCTGGTCTGCACTTCGGTCTGCGCCTGTTTTCCGCCCGGCCGCGATTTGCGCGGCACCCCGGCGCAGCAGCGCGCGACGGTTGTCTATCTGAAACAGCTAATGAACATCGCGAATGTTCTCGGCACGAACATCGTCATGGGGCCGCTCTATTCCGCGACCGGGCGGGCGGCGGCGGTGCCGGTTCCAGAATACCGGCGGCAGTGGCGGACCGTGCGCGGACATCTCAAAACCATATGCAACCTCGCCGAGGCGCAGGGCAAAATCATTTGCCTGGAACCGTTGAACCGGTTCGAGACGGATTTTTTGAACACGGTGGACCAGGGTTTGCAGATGATCCACGAGGTGAAAAGTCCTGCGCTGAAATTGCTGCTCGACACGTTTCACATGAACATTGAGGAGAAAAATCCGGCGGCCGCCATCCGCCGCGCCGGCCGGCACGTCGGCCACTTTCATGCCAGCGCGAGCGACCGGGGCACGCCCGGCAATGACCACGTGGACTGGCCGGCGATTGCCGCGGCGCTGAAAGACATCCGCTATTCCGGCGCGGTGGTGATTGAATCGTTCACGCAGGACGTGAAGGTGATCGCGCGAGCAGCGGCGATCTGGCGCAAAATCGAACCGCGCCGAGACGACATCGCCGGCAAGGGACTCGCCTTTCTTAAAAAGACTCTGAAATAGAACCTGTAATCTCTCCACACGGTTTGCGTCCAGTGAGAGACAATGAATTTATGAAAACATTCGCCACACTGCTGCTGCTGTCCCTGATCGCTTTCGCCCCGACCGCCGGGCGGGCCGAAGACAAACGCATTGTCATGATCGCCGGCAAGCCAAGTCACGGCCCCGGCGAACACGAACATCGCGCCGGCTTGCTGCTGTTCCAGAAATGTCTCGCGGGCTTTCCCGGCGTCCAGGTGGAAGTCTATACCAACGGCTGGCCGGACGATGAAGCCGTGCTGAACGGCGCGGCGGCGGTGGTGATTTACAGCGACGGCGGCGGCGGACATCCAGCCTTGCAGGCCGACCATCTGCAACAGCTTGGCGCGCTGATGAAACAAGGTGCCGGATTGGCTTGCATTCATTACGCCGTCGAGCCGACGACCGAGAAAGGCCAGCAGGAGTTTCTCGACTGGATCGGCGGCTGTTTTGAAATCAACCAGTCGGTGAACCCGGTGTGGGCAGCGGAGTTCAAGACGCTGCCCGATCATCCGATCACGCGTGGACTGAAACCATTCAGCATGAAAGATGAATGGTATTTCAACATGCGCTTCCGCGAGGGCATGACGGGCGTGAAGGTGATTCTCAGCGCCGTCCCACCGCCGTCAACGATGAGCCGCGACGACGGGCCGCACGAGGGCAATCCCGGCGTGCGCGCAGCCGTGGCCAAAGGGGAAGCGCAGGCCGTCGCGTGGGCGAGCGAGCGGCCCGATGGTGGACGCGGCTTCGGTTTCACCGGCGGTCATTACCATCGCAATTGGGGCGATGACAATTTCCGCAAGGTCGTGCTGAATGGAATTCTCTGGGTGGCCAAAGTCGAGGTGCCGCCGACGGGCGTGAACTCAACCGTCACCGCCGCCGACCTGGAACAAAACCTCGATCCCAAAGGCGGGAAGCCCAAAGTCAAGGCCATCACCGCACCGGCTCCGGCGGCCAAGTGACGGTGATTATTTCGCCGCGTAACCTGGTTTGGGTTTGCCATTGGCGTCGAGTTTATCACAGGCCCAGAGCAGGCCGCGCGTGACGAGGTCCAGATAGCGGGCATCCGCCACCGTTTCATTGTTGTGGCCGATGGTTGTGGAGAAAACGCGGGTTTTGCCTTTGTAGGTGTTCACCCAGGCGACGACGAAATCATTGGTCCGCTGCGGTTCCCCGGCCTTGTTCTTGAGCACCTGCGTTCCCCGGGCGAGGGCGTGCGCCGTGTCGAAGACCTGCACGTTGTTGTAGTGTTCTTCGTGAATCGTCGTCCAGTCCGCGAGGCCCGTGGTGATGGCATTGGTCTGGTCGGTGAACCGGATGGCGATCGGCTCCTGCGGGCCGTGGCCGCTGGATTGGAGTCCGAGGTATTCATACCAGTGCGCATTGTCCGCGGCGGCGGCCACGGGCTTGCTGAAATTTCCAAAGCGATAGCAGTGCATGGCGCAATGCAGATTCACGCCGGGAATGCCGTCCTGATGCGGCCTGAGCACGCCTTGAATGACGGCCGGATCTTGGATATCCGCCGCACATTCGTCATGGATGACGACGTCGTAGCCCTGTGCGTAATCGGGATGGCCGTAGATTGGCAGCGCCGGATGCGTGCTGTCGTCGGCAGTATAAATGATGTCCACGCTGACATTCGCACGCGCCTCGATACCGCGCTTGAGGATATCTTTCTGGTGGGCGTAATCGTGGCAGCAACCGCCGGTGATGAGCAGCGCCTTGAGGGGCGGTGTTTGTTGGGCAGCCAGTGCGCCGGGCAGCGCGAGGGCGCAACTAAATATGAACAATCGATATAAATTGAACGGAACGATTTTTTTCATGGGCAGTTACTAGCATGGTAGAATATCACGAACAAGCCGCAAGTCGCGGGCGCAAGTGTTGTTTTTTACACGCGCGGCGCAGCCGGCTGAAGATGGTTGACGCCTTCAAACCAATAATTTCTTTAACCAAACCCGTTGTCGCATCGTCCATCTGTTGAATTCAGCCAACCAAAATATATGACCGCCCCCAAAAACCTGCCCCGCCGCCGCTTCATCAAAAACGTCGCCATTGCCGGCGCGGCGATTTCGGCCCTGCCATTGTTCAATGTTCACGCGCAAGGCGCGGGCCGGAAATTCAAAATCGGCCTGGTCGGCTGCGGCGGGCGCGGCAATGGCGCGGTGGAGAACCTCATCGAAGGCGCCAAGTTCCTGGGCCATGAAATCGAAGTTCATGCCGTGGCGGATTTTTTCCACGACCGCGCCACCGGCACGGCCAAGAAACACGGTATTGCCGCGGAGCGCGTCTTTTCCGGTGCGACCGGCTATCGCCAATTGATGGAACAGCCGATTGACATCGTGCTTCTGGCAACACCGCCGGTTTTCCGCCCGGTGCATTTTGAAGCCGCCGTTCATGCGGGTAAACACGTCTTCATTGAAAAACCGGTGGCCGTGGACCCCGTCGGCGCGCGCAAGGTGATTGCCATCGGCGAAGTAGCGAGGCAGAAAGGGTTGTCCGTCGTCGCCGGCACCCAGCGGCGGCATCAAGGCTCTTACCTCCGCAATCAATACGCCGTGGCCCACGGCGCGATTGGGAAAATTGTCGGCGGCACCGTCAGTTGGTGCGGCGGAAAACTCTGGTTTAAGCAGCGCGACCAGGGCGAAAGCGATGCCAGCTATCTGGTGCGCAACTGGACCAGCTTTTCCGAAATGTCCGGCGACCATATCGTCGAGCAGCATGTTCACAACCTCGACGTGGCGAACTGGTTTATCGGTCGCCCGCCGCAGTCGGCGGTTGGTTTTGGTGGCCGCGCCCGACGGCAGACGGGCGACCAGTTTGATTTCTTCAGCGTGGATTTCAATTACGGCGACGACGTGCATATCCACAGCATGTGCCGCCAGATCAACGGCACCTACGGCGGCGTGAATGAATTTTTCAACGGCACCGAGGGCACCACGTTCGGCGGCGGCAAGATGTCATCCGTCAGGCTCGCCTCGCTCAACGTGCCGGAATTCAAGACACACGCAAATCCTTATGTCGAAGAGCACATCGCCTTGCTGGACAGCATCGTCAAGGGCGAACCGCTTAACGCCGCGCGTACCGTGGCGGAGTCCACGCTGACTGGCATCATGGGCCGGATTGCCTGCTACACCGGCCAGATCGTGCGCTGGTCTGACCTGACGGCTAATGCTGAATCACCGTGGTATCAACTGTCACTTTCCCCTTCCGCAGCCGATTTCGAAGCCGGTCAAGTCGTCGCTCCCAAAGAAAATGTCTGTCCGATTCCCGGCGAGACATGATCTGCCGCCATCCAGATTTCTCAAAGAAAACGGGATAATTATCAATGGCATCGGAATGCTTTAAGCAACTCCGGCTAAATACTTTAAGCCAGCCACGCCTTCCATGGCACGGCTTTTTCGTTTATCTCTTTCCCTCGACAAAAAGGCTCCCTGTGTGGGGCCTGATGAATCGATTTTTTGGAAATGTCGGAACAATCATCGGTGGGAAATAAAGGGGGAAACTTTGGTTTTTAACGGCATCTCACATCAAACATACCAGCAATTATCGCTTCAGGTTTGATGAATGTTCGTCGATGAAAGAGAAAGTGGAGCGAGCGAAGGGATTTGAATCAAGTTTTTAGTGGCGCGCGCCAATGCATCACAGCTATTCATAACGCTTTATGACTTGTCGATTTTTGGCGGAAGCGTCAAAAAACGCCGCCACAAGTCGCTTTTTTGTCACTAATCGTCATTAAAAACCAATCATTTTTCTGGCACGAAGGGGTTGAAATCCTTCGCTCCAACACCGGTCAGATCAAATTCAAAGCGACCTCTGTGCCTCGCCCAATGTTCACGAAACAGACCGTGTTCACGCTTTCGTGAACATGGCACTGACCGTGAACATGCGCAAGCTCCGACGTGATTTCCGACCGTGTCAGGCCACGGGGTAATTCAGCGGGAAAATCTTTTGCTGGTCAAGCAAACCCACGACCGTTTTCAGCGCTTGTTCGGCCTCCTCTCTTAAAGAGGTTAAGAGTGCAGCCATCACCGCTCCTTGCTCGTCATGATATAGTTGCTTTTCTTGCGGTATATTATCTCGCCACCATGCAAATTGCTGACGAAGCAATTCTGATATATTGGAGCCCGGCGCCTGCCCAACAAGTCCAGCATTAATGTGCTTAACACCACTGCAGAGATGGGCGAAGTTCCCGTATGGCCAGAGCTCGGTGCCTTCCTCCAATGTGACGAGATATTTCCACCTATTTTGATTACCGAAACAAAAGTTTAAGAGTTCAATAGGCTCACGTAAAAGGAACATATCCGCATCGACTCGAAGCTCTGTAAATTTCTCTGAAATGCGCACCTGCGGCAACCATTTACGCCACGTCCCCTGATGCTCCAGAAATTCACGCTCGAGAGTGGCTGGGTTATCGTCAAATGATTTTACTTCCGCCAATTTCCCTAACATTAATTGGGCGTCGCATTTATTGTCTGTAAAAACTAAATAACGGGCGTCACTAGAAAGGAAATACCGGAAGCTTGCGATGCTGTGCGCAAGCATTCTGTAATAATCAATGCTTGGGCTACCCCAAATAGCCCATCGAATTATAACGCTCATTCAATTAGAAGATTGCCATCTGTTGTCCATTTCGAAATCTGTTTGGATGAACATTCCATTTTTTGTTTCAAGTCGCCGATGGTGCGAGACTTATCACCAATAATTTTAGAGACCCTCACCAGATCTAAATCTTGGCTGTAACCATATGAATAATCATTGTAATACCCCATGCCTAACGTTGCGCACCACGGAGGAATGCTGACTCGCTTGGAATCTAACACTTTGTCGCGGCGAGAAATCACCGCTCTATTCATAGTTATTTGGTTCCTCGTTGTTGGTAATGGGTAATAAGTCGAGTCATTTGGCATAGTAAGGGATTTCCAGTTTGCCGGCGACAAAGTAGAGCATGGCGGTTTGATA
>CAIXBQ010000105.1 GCA_903917705.1 uncultured Verrucomicrobia subdivision 3 bacterium
GAGCGCCACTCAGCGCAGCGTAAAGTTCATCCGCTGGTTACGCGAAGCTCTCCGCTACCAACTCGCGGAAACCACCGCTGTGCTCCGCCTGAAGCATCTCTATGCCACCTTATGACTTATCAACCTGTCCACCAATGCATCCGGGCAGTGACGCTGAATTCTATATTGGTAACAGTAGTTCAAGTCCGGACGCCAACGGGTTGGGGGCCGATGGCCAGTTCAACGGCTCGCTGGCTTCTAATACCTGGTATCGGATCGCTTTCGCGGTGGACCTGACCGCGCTCGCGGGTCAGCAACTCAACAAATATGTCAACGGCGTGTGGGTCGGCAGCCAGTCGCTTTCGGGCGGAGTGGACGGGCGATATGCGCTGGGTCCGACCGCGCAACTATTCACTTCCGGGCTGGCCGGCATGACGCAGGCGGGCTTTGTTAGCAGCATTCAATTTGTCAACGGTTCGATGCCGGCGACCGCCATGGCGGCGCTGGGCGGCCCCGGGGGGGCCAAGCTCCCGCCCGGGGATGCGGTTATCCAGATCACCAACCTGTCGTTAAACTCGTCGCAATTGACGTTGAAATGGGGCGGCCCGAGCGGCAAGTCCCAAATCCAGAAAACCCCCACTCTCATCCAGCCCGCCTGGCAATCCATCGGGACTTTGAGCAGCAACCGCAGCCTTACGACTGCTACCGCCGGCAGCGCGATGGGTTTCTTCCGGGTGATCCAAACTCAGCCGGACATAACGGTCGGCCAGTTGGCTTATGGGGAACAATCCATTCCCTCCAAGCAGATTCTCCACGCCGCCGGCAGCCAACTCCAGTTCAGCGGCCGGCCGGTGGATTTGGCGCTCTCGCCGGACGGCAAGACCGTCTATGTCAAAAACCTGAATAACCTGCTGGTGGTGGATGCGGCTTCGTGGACCATCTTGCAGACGCTGACTTATCCCGGCAGCGGCGCTTCAATGCACGGCATCGCTGTCAGCAAGGACGGCACGCACGTCTATGCGACCGGTTCAGGCAATGAACTATACGACTGGCAGGTCGCCAACGGAACGGCCACATTCTCCCGCACCATCGCTTTGGCCTCCGGTTCGGATCCGTGCGGTTTGGCCCTCTCCGCCGACGGAACCAAGGCCTACGTGTGCCTCTCCATCGCGAACAAGCTCGCCGTCGTCGATCTGGCCAGCGGCACCGTCAGCCAGCAGATCAGCGTTGGCATTGCCCCGTGGAATGTGGTCCTTTCGCCCAATGGTACCAACGCGTGGGTGTCCGATTGGGGCGGGCGCTCGCCGACGAACGGGGATTTGACCGCCACCTCGGCGGGGACGGCGGTCGTGATTGACAGCCGGGGCGTGGCCGCCAGCGGCGTCGTCTCGCTCGTCAACCTTGCCACCGGAACGCAGACGGCGCAGGTGGCCACGGGTCTGCATCCCTCGGACCTGGCCCTGAGCCAGGATGGCGGCACGCTCTATGTGGCCAACGCCAATTCGGATACGGTCACGGTGATTGACACGCAGGCCCGGTCGGTCAAAGAAACCATTCTCGTGCGCCCGTCCTCGACGCTGCCCTTCGGCAGTTCCTCGACCCTGCCGTTTGGCAGCGAACCCAATGGGCTGGCCTTGGGCGCGGGCGGCACCAATCTGTATGTGGCGAGCGCCGGCAACAACGCCATCGCCGTGGTTGAGTTGCCCAACGCCCAGCACGCTAACAGCGTGGTGCAAGGATTTGTCCCCACTGATTGGTATCCGGGCGCCGTGATTGCTGATGGCACTTACCTCTATGTGGCCAACGTCAAGGGTCTCGGCAGCCGCAACGGCCAGCCGACGGCCACCTCCTTTGCCAGTTCATCCCACCTTGGCACCGCCAGCCGCATCCCCCTCCCGTCCGCGGATGCCTTGAGCAAATACAGCGCGGACGTCAATGAAAACGGCCTGGTGCGTCAGATCCAGCAAGCCCAGTCGGCGCCTTTGGCCGGCCAGGCGCCCGTGCCGGTGCCGGTGCACGCGGGCGAGCCGTCGGTCTTCCAGCATGTGTTATATATCCTCAAGGAAAATAAGACTTATGACGAGGTCTTCGGGGATATGGCCCAGGGCAATGGCAATGCCAGCCTGTGTATCTATCCGCAGAACATCACCCCCAACCACCATGCCCTCGCGCAGCAGTATGTCCTGCTCGATAACTTCTATTGCAACGGCGTCAACTCCGCCGACGGCCATTCCTGGTGCACCGAGGGCAACAACAGCGATCACCTCGAGAAATCCTTCGGCGGCTTCGTCCGCAGTTACACCTTTGGCGACGACCCGCTGACTTATTCCTCGTCCGGGTTCATCTGGAACAACATCCTCCAGCACGGCCTGACCTTCCGCAATTACGGCGAGTTCGACTACGCCTCGGTCAACGGCGGCTATTCCTGGTCCCAGATCTACACCGACTTCACCAACGGCACGCATTCCATCACCTACGCGCAGAACATCGGCGTCGCCTCGCTCCGGCCTTACAGTTCCACCAACGTCCCCGGCTGGGACCTCAACATCCCCGACGTGGTGCGCGCCTACGGCTTCATCAAGGAGCTCAATGCCGCCCAGGTCACCGGCACTTGGGCCGCCTTCCATTTCCTCTATCTGCCCAACGACCACACCGGCGGCACTCCGCCGGCGCAGGCGCAGGTTGCCGACAACGACCTGGCTTTGGGCCGCGTCGTCGAAGCCGTCACCAAGAGCAGTTTCGGCAGTAACACCGTCATCTTTGTCATCGAGGACGACCCCCAGAGCGGTTACGACCATGTGGATGGCCATCGCTCGCCCTGCCTCGTCATCAGCCCTTACACCAAGCGCAATCAGGTCGTCAGCACCTTCTATAATCAAACCGGTTTGCTCCACACCATGGAGCAAATCCTCGGCCTCCCGCCCATGAACCAGCAGGACGCCATGGGGCCGCTCATGTTCGCGTGCTTCACCAACCAACCCGACTTCACCCCTTACACCGCGCTGCCCAATAACATCAATCTCGTCAGTGGCGGCCTTGCCATGCTGACCCCCAAGGCTGCCCGGCTGGTCGCCAGTTATGCCAAGAAAGTCCAGCGGATGGATTTCAGCAAGCCCGATCTGATCAACGAAGACATCTTCAACCGTTACATCTGGCATTCCATCAAAGGCGAAGCCCCTTATCCGTCCGAATATGTCGGCGGCCATGGCAAGGGGCTCAAGCCGCTTGGCCTCGTCCTCACCAAGGCCGGCAAGGATGACGACGATTGAAAAATGGCGTCGTCCGCCGGCCCTGACGAAACGCCCCCGCGCTATCCGCTGAACGCCCCGAACAGCGCCCGCATCTCCTCGTCCACCTGCGACTCGTCCGCCAGCGTCTGCGAAATCTCCTCGCGCAACAAGCCGCGGTAGCGCTTCCGCAGCCGGTGGATCGCCACGCGCACCGCGCCCTCCTCGAGGCCCAGCGCCTTCGCCACCTCCGCCTGGGCCGACTCCCCGCTGCCTGTCGTGAGGAAAATCTTCAGCTGCGCGAACAGCTTCGCCTTGCCGTCTGCCGCGCATTCCTGTTGCAGCCGCTCAATCACCTTGGCGAGCAGCGCCAGCGCCCATTCGCGGTCGAACGCCTTGTCCGGGCTCGGCTCGCTCGCGGACGCCACCTGGAACTTCGTGTCCGCCGTCTGCCAGTCCAGCGACAGGTGCGCCGCGCCCCCGCCGCGCTTTTGCGCCTGCGTCTTGTCCCATTCGTTCGCCAGGAAATGCTTCAGCGCCGCCAGCAGGAACGCCCGGAACTTTCCCTTTGCGCTGTCCACCGACTCGAGGAAGTTTTTCTCCAGCAGCCGCGCGAAGAACGCCTGCGTCAAATCCTCCGCGTCCGCCTTCGCGTGGCCGCGCCTGCGCACGTAGGCGTAGAGCGGAAACCAGTAAGTCCGGCACAGCTCCTCCAGCGCGCCGTCCGCCTGCGGCGTGGAGCGTTTGCCCGCCGCGAGCACGACCGTCCAATGCGTCGTGGCGAAGACATCGCCCGGCACGGTGTTGGAGGAATCATTCGTCGTCATGCGCGAATCATGGCCAGCAACAGGTAAGCTCCGGTGCTGAAAGCCACAGCAGCGAGGGTGAAGGTCAGCCAGCGCCAGCGCGGCCAGCGCCGCAGCCCCGCCGCCACCCCCGCCAGCGCCAGCAGTGTGAGCGCGATATACAACGTCAGGATAGCCGCCTCGCTCCACTTGCCGTATGGAAATCTGAATACAAAGGCTGACAGCGCCCACAGCTCCACACCCGGCGCGATCACCAAGGCTTTCGCGACGGCCCCCCGGCAATGCTGGCAGGAAACGAAGGCGAACGCGTACAAGCCCATCACCAAATGCGGCGCGTACACCGCTGCGGCCGCCAGGCCGAGGGCGCGCGGCCACGACCAGCGCGGTGGCGGGAGCGCGCCCGCCGCGGCAGCGGACGAGTCGGTCAGGTCGGAGGTCATTTCCGTCATTATAGGAGACGATGCGAGGCGGCTCTAACTTTTCTTTGCCGATAAATTGAGCTGCGCCACCTCGCCGCCCGCCAATCCATCCAGAAGCAAACCGGAAGAAATGTTACCAATTATTTTCGCCCGCGCGGCAAATGCCTGACCCGCCGGGAAACCTCGGGGCACTCTGCCTTCCCGGTAGCGGTGGTCTGTGACCGCCGAGGGTTCCCCGATGAAGGACGCTCGCCCGG
This sequence comes from uncultured Verrucomicrobia subdivision 3 bacterium, assembly GCA_903917705.1. GTDB lineage: Bacteria > Verrucomicrobiota > Verrucomicrobiia > Limisphaerales > UBA11358 > UBA11358. Next base: position 4,689 of record CAIXBQ010000105.1, read on the forward strand.
CGCTCATAGAGCGCCGCTACAGGCCGGTTCAACCCTACGCCGCCGCCACCGCGAGCGACGCCAGCGGGTCGCAGCCGGACGCGCGCGCGAACCATCCGGCGGCCACTCCCTCTCCCCGCCCAAGCGGGGAGAGGGTTGGGGTGAGGGGATTTGATAATCTGACAGCCTTGGCCTCCTCACCCCGGCCCTCTCCTCCTGAAGGGGAGGAGAGGGAGAAGACCTTGAAAGTCACGCGTTCGGGTTACAATGGCTTACCAGCAGGTCAGCCCTACCCGGCTGGTAGGGCGGCGCTGCCGCGCCGCCTGCTTCAAACCGCCGCCACCGTGAGCGATGCCAGCGGGTCGCAGCCGGACGCGCGCGTGTAAATTCCGGCCGGGTCATTGCCGCCGGCCTTGGCGCCCGTCCAGACATTCACGACCGCATTCGTCACGAACAGCGTCGCCTCGATGACCAGCCGCCACTCGCCTGCGCCGCTGTCGTAGAGAATTCGCGGCGACGCGCCCGCCGGCAACTGTGCCGGGTCGTCATTCGCCAGATGCGCCCAGCCGGAGCCGAAGTTCAGCCAGAAACCGTTCCCGTTGCCCGGCGCACTGCCGGGTTTCAAATACGCGCTCCAGAACAGCGGGCCGCTGCCGGCGTAGCGGGCGAGGTCGCGATAAAAAGTGCCATCCCACATCACCCCGGCGCGCACGCCGCCGTCCCAGAGCGGGTCGTCCGGCTGGGGATTGGCGGCGTCCGCCCAGCGCAGGCCGGAGTCAAAATGCGGCAGCAGCAGGTCGCAGCCGGGTTTGGCCGCGCCCACCAGGCCGTCGGCGTAGGGGGCGATGCGATAGGCGTCCGCCGTGGGGCCGGACGGCGGCGTCGGGACGAAGTCGCCTTCGAGAATCATCCGCTTGAACGTCTCATCCGCGCGTTTCAATTTGGTTTTGCGTTGCATGGCAGGAAAATTTTTTTGGTAGGGCGGCGCTGCCGCGCCGCCGCCCGGCTGACCGGCAGGTCAGCCCTACCAATTTGGTTCATGCGAGGGCCGCCCTCACGGGGTGGGC
>CAIXBQ010000106.1 GCA_903917705.1 uncultured Verrucomicrobia subdivision 3 bacterium
AGTCGTGCTGCGCGACGAACTCCAACGCTTCTGGCGGGACGCCCGCCGGGTCCGCTCTCTTATTTTCGACTGGCTTCTCGATCAAGCAAACAGTTTCTCTCCAGCCGTTATACTACATTATTAACGTAATTGGTATAAGTCTTTATTATTCTGGCCGCGAGCGTCCGGGCGCGGCCAAAAACTTTTCAATTTTGGCGGCGGGGCGGTTTATGGTGCGGGGCATGAGCGAGGAAATCTTTGGCGTGGTGGATTACGGCGTCCTGTCCGTCCGCGTGGCCACCGCCAAGCTGGCACCGGAACCGAAGGATTAGGCGGGAGCTTTATTGCCCGGCGACAGAGTGATCAACTTTGCGCCTTCACACCTTTGTCCTTTGCGCGCAGGCAGTGGGCGAGGTAGGGCAGGAGCTGTTTCTTGCGGGAGACGACGTCGCGTAGTTCGTAGATGCCCGGCTCGAGGCGCGGGTAGTCGATGCGCTTGATGAATTTCTCGTCGCCCACGACGAGCAGGAGCGAACTTTGCGTGGCCACGTCGGTGACGAGCAGCGTGGAAAACAGATATGCCCGCTTGACGCGGTAATCCTCCAGCGCACCGAGCAGCTCGTCCTTGCGCTTCCAAAACTGGTCGAAGCCGACCTCCTCGATCTGCGCCACGCTGAAGGTCGCGCCGCCCTCGCGGTATTCCTTGCAGTCGGTGGTCACGGCCTGCGGCGCGGGCTTGAGCGTGAGCAGCGAGCCGGAGGCAAAGAGCTTCTCAGTGAACTCGCGGGCGTTCACCTGCGAAATCAGTTCGAGCTGCTTCAGGATTTCCGCGTCGCGCGGCGTCGTGGTGGGCGACGTCAGGTTCAACGTGTCGGAAACAATGCCGGCCAGCAGCAGCCCGGCGATGGGGCGCGGCAGTTCCACGGCGTGCCGGAAAAAACAGTCCGCCACAATGGTGCTGGTGGAGCCGACCGGCTCGTTGCGGAACAGGATCGGCTGCTGCGTGGCCAGCGCGCCGATGCGATGGTGGTCGATGATCTCAATGATCTCCACCTCGTCCGCGCCCTGCACGGCCTGGGAAAGCTCGTTGTGGTCCACCAGAATCAATTTGCGGGAGACGGTTTTCAGGAAATCGGTCTTCGACAGAATGCCGATCATCTGACCTTCGCCGTCGAGCACCGGAAACGCGAGGTAGCCGGACGAGGTGGCCTCGTCGCGCACGGCGGCCAGCGGCGCGTTTTCGCGGAAGCAGAGAAACTCCTCGTTCAGCACATGGCGCACGGCGACGGCGGCGCGGCAAAGCGACGCGGTGGTGGCCGTGTCGTGCGGCGAGGTGATGACGCTGACGTTGTTCTTGCGGGCCGCCTCGACCGTTTTCGCCTCAACGGAAATGCCGCCGGTGACGATGAGCACGCGGACGCCTTCGCGGATGGCGACGTTCTGGATGTCCCAACGGTCGCCGACGATCACGCAGCATTTCTCGGGCGGAAAGTTGTCCAGCCGGGCCGCGAAGGACTCGAGCCCCATCGCGCCGATCATCAGGATCAATTCGTCCTCGCGCTCCGCATCCACGCCGACGAGGAGCTGGCCGTCGAGCGTGCCGGCGAGGCTGGTCAGCGACGACAGGACTTCGCGCGAGCTTTGCCCCAGCCCCGCATTGCGATTGACCGCCGGAAACAAGAACTTGCTCAATTTGAACAGCGACAGCAGGCCGCGGCATTTCCGCGCCTCGTCCATCACCGGCAAAATGCGGAGATTCTTTTCGTCCATCAGCCGCAGCGCCTCGGCCGCCGTCGAATCGGGCCGCACGCTCAGGATTTTCCGCTGCATCACGTCGGAAATCTTCGGGGCGACGTCGGCGACGAATTTCGGCGCGGGCACGCCGAACCGCTCCAGCACGAAGTCAATCCGCTCGTTGGTGTCACCGCAACGCGCGGCCACCGCCTCGGCCATGCCGGTGCGCCGCTTGAATTCCGCATAGCCGATGGCGGAACAGATGGCGTCGGTGTCAGGATTTTTGTGGCCAATGACCAGGATTTCACTCATGCAAAACGGGCGGAGCCTAACCAGTTTTGGCGATGGCAGCAAGCGGAAGGCGAAATTGACTCCATTCTCCTCACGCCGCAAACTTCTGACATACAATGAAACTATTGCTTGGCCTGGCGGGCGCGCTCTTCGTCGCCGCCGCTGTTTACGCCGGTGACAAACCGGTGTTGAACGTGCGTGATTTCGGCGCGAAGGGCGATGGCGTGACCAAGGACACGGCCGCCCTGCAAAAAGCGCTGGACGCCTGCGCCGCCGGCGGCGGCACGGTGTCCGTGCCGGAGGGAATCTACCTGACCGGCAGCCTCGTCCTCGGCGCAAACACGACGCTGGAACTCGCCAGCCACGCCAGCCTCGTGGGCAGCGCGGACATCGCGGATTATCCGCTGGTGAACATCCGCTGGGAGGGGGAATTTCGCGAGGGCCACCGCGCCTTGATTTGTGCTGACAACGCCGCCAACGTCACCATCGCCGGCGGCGGCACGGTCTTCGGCCCGCCCAGCGCCTTGAGCCGCCTGCGCAGTCCGCGCGGCCCGGCACTGATTGAGATGACCGGCTGCACCAACACCGTGCTGGAAAATTTCACCACCCAATACCAGCAACTCTGGTCCATCCACCTGCTGTTCTGCAAAAATTTAACCGCGCGCGGCCTGACAGTCCGCTCGGTGGGCGCCAACGGCGACGGGTTCGACGTGGACTCGTGCGACGGCGTGCTCATCGAACGATGCGACATCAACACCGGCGACGACGCCATCTCGCTCAAGTCCGGCCGCGGTCTGACCGCGCAAAACCTCGCGCGCCCGACCCAGAATGTCGTCATCCGCGACTGCCGCCTGCACAGCTCCATTTACGCCGCGCTCGGTTTCGGCACCGAAATGTCCGGCGGCATCCGCAACGTGAAGCTGGAAAACTGCATCGTCTCCGGCCGACAGAACGCCATCTTCATCAAGAGCCGCGATGGCCGCGGCGGCTTCATGGAAAACATTTCCGGCAAAAACCTCACCGTATCGAAATCACCGACCTTCATCGGGTTCGATTTGTTGAAAAAGGGGATTCAAGCCACCGACCCCGTGCCGGGCGACGTGGAAAAATGGCCGCGGGTCCAGAACGTCAACTTTCAAAATGTCCATGTGCAGGATGTCGCCGAGCTGGTCGCCGGGAAAAACATTCCCGCCGCGCGGCCGGTGGACAACTTCACGCTCACCGACATTTCCGGAACGTGCACCCGCGCGATTTCGCTGGCCAACATGACCAACGTGAAGCTTTCCGGCATCCGGGTCACCGGCTTCACCGGTCCACTGATTTCGACCGAAAACGTCACCGGCGCCGGGCTTGATGATTCCGCCGCGAAGTAATACGGGCCAGCCGGCGAGCGGTTTTTGTCCCGCTTTTCCGGACCCAGCCCGCGATTTGAAGCCGGCGTCGACCGGTTAATCCTTTTCCGCCGGATGCGCCTTGGCCCATTTCGCATAATGCTCCAAAACGCGTTTGCCCGTGTCTTTGAACCACGCGTAACCCTTGCGCCGCTCCCGCGAAATTTCGTTCACGTCGTCGTGGATTGATTTGTCGCGGTCGCCGAAAATCGGGCGATCGGTTCCGATTTCGTAATATCGCGACCAGACCGGCCCGGCGCCCGGCGCGTCGACGAGCTTGCGGCTTTCACTGCCAACCACGCGAAAAGCCTTGTCCGCGATTTTTGTTTTCTCAAACCAAGCCACCGCCGAGTGAACCGCCGCAACCACCTTCGCGTCCGGTTCCGGCAACTGCATCAGAAACAAAACCAAGGTGGCGCTCTCGCTCGAAGCCTGGGCCGGCATTTCATAATTCCGCGCCGAGGCCGGCTGCAACGTGATCGCGTCATGCTGCTGGCCCCAGACGGTACGCCGGCCGGCCACCACAATCTGCGCGGCGCAAACACAATCAAGCCCGCGGCGCCACCCGATATCCGCTTTCGCCCGCAAGGCCGGCGGCACAAAGAAAAATTCGTTTTTCCCGCCGGCAACATCGCGCAAAAACCCCATGACGTGCAGCATCGCGTCGTCGTTGAAAGTAATGCCATCGTGATAACCGCCCTGCAAGGGCCAGACCTGCGGCCAGCCACCGTTGGGAAATTGGGCGGCAAAAATGTAATCCAGTCCGCGCCGGAATGAATTTTGATACGCGACATGGTTCGTGCCGGCAGCGGCAATAACCCTGGCCAGAAACCTCAGCTCCGTCGTCGTGGCATCGTTGTCGAAGGTGCCGACGTAATCCCACCGCGTCACTTGCAACCGATCAAAATCATTCAACGCCGAAACCACCGATCCGGTCTGCGCACCGAACAGTTCGCCCGGCACGCGGCGATGGCGGGTATAATCCGTGTTTTTGCACCAACCACCCGCCGGCGTCTGGAACGAGACCAGGTTGTCCGCGATTTGGCGCGCCGCCGGGCCGGCATACCACGCCGCGGGATTTTCCAAGTCAATCCCCCTGGCATTGCCGGTTTCCGGCGGCTCGGTATTCTGGCCCAACCCGTTTGCCCTCATTTCCGCGCGCAAAAATTCCTGATCCGCCTGCCGCTGGCGCGTGGAATTCTCAAAATAGGTTTTCCAGGCAGGCAACACCGCCACACGGGCGGCGGTCAGCGGCGTCGCCGGCACATTCGTGCCGATGACCGCGCCGTATGTTTGCGCGGCAAAGCCCAGGACCAGCGCGGCAGAGATACCGGTTATAAAATGCATGACTGCCACAACAGACGCCGCGGTGAGGACGAAAGTTTCGAGGGGATCGCCGCCCGGGCGACGCGATTAGCGCGCGAAAACAGCATTGAACCGCCAGCGGGACAAACGTTCCGAGCCATTCCAAAACCATCTCGCAGGCACGCGGCATCTGCATGGCGATGCTTCACCACCGCATCATTGCACGTTTTAAAACCCGGCGGCCACCGGGGGCTTCACGGCACAACCACGCGCAGTTTTTTCGGCCCAATGAAAAAAGCGGCGGGAAGATTTCCGACCCATTCGCCGTCCAGTTCAAATGCAACGGGCTCGTCACTGCTGAGTTCCAGTCGCGCCGCGCTGATGCGCCGCACCAGTTGCTCCGGCAATTTGCGGGTCACAAGCAAACCCGGCGCGCAGCGAAGCAGCCGCCACAGGTTCACGCGCGGGAAAACACAGGCTTCCAGCCGGCCGTTTTGCAGATCCGCCGCCGGAAAAACCGGGACCGCGCCGCCATAGAATTTTCCGTTGCCGATCAACACCAGTTCGCCGGAAATGTCCCGGCCATCTGCCCGCACGATGATTTTCGGCTGCCGTTCCGCAAGGGCCTGAAATCCGGCGAACCCATAGGCGAGGGGCCCGACTTTTTTCTTGAGCCGCCAGCTCACCAACTCAATCGCCCGGGCATCCAGTCCGGCACCGGCAAGCTGGGCAAAGTAGCGACGCTCCACTTTCCCCTGCGCGGCAAACTCGACGACCGGCAGGTCAATTCCCAGCTCACGCCCGCCCTTAAGAATCTTCCAAGCGGCCTCATGGCGCAGCGGAAGGTTGAGTTCACGCGCGAAAACATTCACGGTGCCGAGGGGCAGCACACCAAACCGGGCCCGGGCAAAACCATCCGGCACATCACCCAGGCCATTGAGCACTTCGTTCACGGTGCCGTCGCCGCCGGCCGCCACGATCAGGTCGAATTTTTCCCGCACCGCCGCCGCGGCGATACGGCGCGCGTCATTGGGGCCGGCCGTCGGCCTGAGCTCACATTCCGCCGCAACCCCGTCAAGCCAGCGTCGGAAACGCCGCGCCTTATTTCCACGCGCGGAGGGATTGAAGATAACGCAGATGCGCACCCGGAGATGATTTTCATTTTGTGCCGATAGTCGAGCCGAAACGAGGGGGCGGCTTGCAATTCAACCCCGCTTTTCAGACAATGACCCCATGAAAGAAGCCTCCGACTGGACCGTTCCCAAGTGGCCGTTTTTGCTCGGCAACGCCGGGCTGATCGCGGCTGCCGCCGCCGTCATTTACAAGGCCGCGCATCCAATTTCGCAGACGGAAGTCATTCTGGCCACCGCCAGCGTCGCGCTAGGTGCGCTGTTCGGCTGCCTGCCGTTTATCCTGGAATATCGGGCCACCAAGAAGCTGGTCGAGGTCAACGCCGTCACCACGGTAGCGGCGCAGTTGCACGACCTGAAAAAATATTCCGCACAAATCGCCACCGCCACCGACCAATGGGCGCGAGTCCAGGAAATCACCCAAGGCGGCGCAGAAAAAACCACGGCCGCCGCACGTGAAATCGCCGACCGCATGGCGGGGGAAATCCGCGAGTTCAATGAATTTCAGGTCAAGCTCAACGACACCGAAAAAGGGGCGCTCCGCCTCGAAGTTGAAAAACTCCGCCGCACGGAAGGCGACTGGCTGCAGGTCGGCGCACGCATCCTCGACCACATATTTGCCTTGCACAACGCCGCCGCGCGCTCCGGCCAACCGGAACTCGCCGAGCAAATCGGCCAGTTTCAGAACGCCTGCCGCGACGCCGCCCGCCGCGTCGGCCTCACGCCGTTCGCCGCCGAGCCGGGAGAGAAATTCGACGCCGAACGCCACCGCGCACACGGCCAGGAAAACCCGCCCGCCGAGTCCGTCGCGGCCGAGACACTTGCGCCGGGCTTAACCTTCCAAGGCCGTTTGATCCGCCCCGCGCTGGTGCGCCTGCGCGATGGCAATCCGGCGGTCGAATCGCCCGGCACGGAAACCCTGCCGGAACCGGCATCGGAACAAGCGCCAGCAATCCCAGCGACTGAGACCGCAGCCGCAACCAGCCCCGCCGACGCCGCGCAAGAGCAAGACCAGCTTACACTTGGCGCGGATTAAGCAGGGACGGTTGCGTGAAAGACGCGAAGCGAACGAAGGGGAAATTCAGCTTTCCTACCCGTCAATGATTTTGCGTTTGGGTCACGCGAACTCCTTGGATACCAAGTCCTCCGGGCGAGCCAGGATAATGGCCAACGTCACACCGAAATAATCAGGCCAACCCTGACCCCTTTGATCCGCGGCCATCCGCGCTCCGTTTAAGCGCCCACCACCGGCTTTGCATTCCTCGCACCACCCAGCTCCCCGGAAACTTTCCGCGTGTGTTTGACAGCGAGTTCGCTTACATATTTTCCATGGCTGACAGCTTGCGACTCAAAGACCAGCCGGCGGGCGAGCGGCCGCGCGAACGGCTCGTGGCGCGCGGGCCGGATGCGCTGACCCACGCGGAGCTGATCGCCATCCTGCTGCGGACGGGCCTACCCGGCACGAACGTGGTGCTAGTGGGGCAGAATCTGTTGCAAAAATTCGGTTCGCTGAATGCGCTGGCGCTGGCAACCATCGATGAGCTGAAACAAATTGCCGGCATCGGCCCAGACAAGGCGACGACCCTGGTGGCAGCCTTCGCGCTGGCGCGCCGGATGGAACAGGAACGTCGCGAGGAATCGCCAGTGCTGGACAACCCAGCCATCGTCGTAGACTTCATGCGCGAAGGCAACCGGCTGAAAAATGTGGAGTCGTTTCAAGCACTGCTGCTGAACACACGGAAGCGGCTGATCCGTGTGGACGAGATTTCGCGCGGGACCCTGGACACCCTTCTGGTGCATCCGCGCGAGGTCTTTCGCGCAGCGATCATCGCGAACGCGGCGGGGGTGGTTCTGGTTCATAATCATCCGAGCGGCGACCCGACGCCGAGCGAGGCGGACATCAAGGTGACGCGGGATTTGATCCGCGCGGGCCAATTGTTAAAAATTGACGTGGTGGATCATGTCATCATCGGCCGCGCGACGGCGGAGCGGGCAAAAGATTACGCGTCATTGCGCGAGCTGGGATATTTCTTTTAGCTCCGGGTAATGCCGAGTTCACGGGGTGATTCTTCAGAACGCTGAAGAACCACCCCTTTTTATTGCTTCGACTCGGCATTATCAGAGGCTTTGCAGGAATGCCATCAGTTGATCGGGCGGACGGTATCGGGGAGGCCGTCCGTAGAACGGCTCGGTCTTGGCGAACGCCTTTTCTTTGAGTTCGAGGCTGGCGTGGAGATAAATCTGGGTCGTATCCATTCGTTCATGTCCGAGCCACAGCGAGATGACGGAGCGATCAACGCCGCATTGCAACAAGTCCATGGCGGTACTGTGTCGCAACACGTGTGGCGAGACGCGCTTGGATTTCAAAGACGGACAGTGTTGACGTGCCGTAGCCACATGCTTGGCGAGCACGTATTGAACTCCGTCCCGGCTCAACGGTTTGCCACGCAGGTTGGGAAAGAGCGGAGTGTCGGGCTGGGCGTTTCGCTCACACAGCCACGCACGGAGCATTGTGACCGTATCCTTGCGCAAGGGAACGCAGCGGGATTTTCGGCCTTTTCCGGTGCAACGCACATGAGGGCCACTATCCAAGGCGACGTCCTGACAACGCAGGCCGATGATCTCCGAAAGGCGCAGTCCTGTTTGCAACGCCAACAGGAGCAACATGTGATCGCGACGGCCCAACCAAGTCTGCTGATTCGGCGCGGCCAGCAATGCTTCAGCTTCTGTCCGCGTGAGGAAGTCTATTGGTCTTTTGATGTGTCGCTTGCTCTTGATTGCCAGGACGCGTTGGGCCAGCCCGCCGAGAGCGGGTTCTTGCAGGGCAACATAATTAAAGAAGGAATGGACGGCAGCCAAACGCACATTACGACTGCGTGCGCTCACGCCACGGTCTTTTTCCAGATGATCAAGGAAGCGGCATACAAAGGAGGCATCCAAGTCCTGCATGGCCAATGCAGTTGGAGGCTTTTTCAGATGCCGATGGGCAAAGCCGATTAGGAGGCGGAACGTATCCCGGTAGTTTGCGATGGTGTGCGGACTGGCGTTGCACTCGTGCATCAGCCGCTGCGTGAAGTAGGCTTGCAGCAGTTCAGAGAAGGTGGCTTGCGTTTTCATCGTCCGGCCTCCTTCGGTTGCAGGCGTTGCGTGGCCAGTTGCAACAGTTCCGGCACCGCCGAGAGATACCAATACGTGTCTCGAACATGAACGTGGCCGAGATACGTGCTCAACTCCGGCAAGCGCGCCTCGACATCCGTGTCGGTGCGATACCACTGAAGCATGGTCTGGATCGCGAAGTGATGTCGCAGGTCATGCACGCGCGGACCGTGTTGGTCGCCGGGTTTGCGCAGGCCGGTTTGACAGGCCACCAACAGGAACCAGCGATTGACGGAGTCATAGCCCAGCCGGCCGCCGCCGTCCCAGACAAAGAAGGCCGGATTTCTCCGCTGCGGATAAATGGTGTCGCGGATCGAGGCGTAACGTCGGAGGGCTGCAATGGTCGAGGCATGGAGCGGTGCCAATCGTGTCTTGTTCCCCTTCGCCAAGCGGATGGTCAACTGCCCGCGATCCCAATCAACATCGCCACAGTCCAGCTTCAGAGCCTCATTCACGCGCATGCCCGTTGTTGCCAGGAGGCCCAACAGCGTCCCCAACGTCGGGCCTTTGATCGGATTGGAAGGAGCGATTTGATGCGCCACCTCAACCAATCTGCGGACATCCTCATTGCGATAGAGCTGCGGCGGTCGCCGACGAATGTGGTAAGGCAGTAGCTTGGGTGAAGGCACTTCGGTGCGCGGATCCACCGTGCTCAGGTATTCGGCAAAACGCCGCACCGTGGCCAGACGGCTACCACTTTGCTCCCGTTTGGCGTTCGGCGGCTGGGTAGCCCATTGCAACGCAAGCTTGGTGGTAACAAACCGTGATCGTTTCGCCTCTGCAAAACGAATGAAGCTACGAAGCAACATCTCCGCGCTGTCCAGCTTGAACCCCAGACCCCGCCGGAGCTTCATGTAATTGGTGAGATGAACACGCAGGTGATTCATTGGACACCTCCCGGCCACGGTTGCGCCAAGGCACGCAGCGCATTCACATCCACTTTTGCGTAAATCTAAGTGGACGACATTTGCTGATGCCGCAGCACCTGGCCGATTTGAGCAAGGGAAGCTCCGCTCCGCAGAAGGTTCGTCGCCAACGAATGGCGCAACAGGTGTGCGCCATGATTTTGCGGATTCAGACCGACTCGTCCCAAGGCCCGCTTCACAATGTTGCTCACGGCATTGGGCGGACTACCGAACCCAGCATACGGCGCCTTGCGTTGGACGAATACACGGCGCGTTGAACAACAAGGTCGCCCTCTTGTCAGATAATCCGCTATAGCTTGGCCAACCTCCTGAAGCAGCGGCATCCGATCCACACGGTTGCCTTTGCCCCAGATTACCAACTCTCCGTTCTCCCAGCTAATGTCGTCCAACTCAAGGTTGGCCACCTCGCCGGCGCGCAAACCAAGCCGGGCCAAGAGCACCAAAACGGCATAGTCGCGCCGTCCAACATTCTGTCGACGGTCGCAAGATCGCAGCAACTTCTCCACTTCTGCCGCCTCCAAATAACGGGGCAGTTCTGACAAGCGCCCACCCGCTGTGGCGGGGATGGCCGCCGCTAGATTGGTGGCTGTCTTGCCTTCCTGAAACAGGTAATTCAAAAAACTCCGCAGCACGGAGGTCATCAGTTGAGCAGAGCGGCGACCACGGATGCCGGAGTCTTTCAAAATAAAATCGCTTACATCCTTCGTGTGCAGTTCCTTCAATCGGATTTTTCCATCCCGAAACCGATGCCACAAAAACCGTCTGGCTACGGTCAGATATTGCCCGACACTGCCCGACATGAAGCTGCGTTCCTGTCGCAGATATTGTCCGTATGCTCGCTCCATCACATCAATCGGAGTCAGTGGCACAGGTGTCGGCGGCGGGATAACGTCCAATTGACGCAGGTGTTGGAGTAAAAGCGCCGGCGTGCATTTGTCGCCGCTGTGATAAACGTAATGTCGCCAGCGCCAGCCAAGGAACTTCGCCACGCGTCGTTCGTTGAGGTCTTTTAGTGGAAGCTTTGTTTGAACCATCCATTGGCTCAGAGCAGCGACCAACCGAAGCTTGTTCCAGCCGGTCACACGGCAGTAACGCTGTTGCGCCAACAACGCAGCAAAGCTGGCGAGGTGTGGCGCAAGTGGGCCTGCTTCCAATAGTCGCAGGTTTTGGACACGGAGACGAAACGGCTTAATCATATATGCATTCCTTTTGGTTGTGGTTTGAGCCATGAGGAATGATGTCCCGTTAATGCCGAGTCGAAGAAATAAAAAGGGGTGGTTCTTCAGCGTTCTGAAGAATCACCCCATGAACTCGGCATTATTTCGGCGTAGCGTTCGTTCGATACTGGTGGTAAATCAATAGTGTGTTAAAGGGGCCAAAGCTTAAGCCCGAAAATGCGATGGAATTCCGTCGGCGCCGGGCGGTGGAATTGATCGAACAGGGCGAGTCGAAGGAACTCGTTTGTCGCATTCTTGGTGTCAGCAGGGTTGCGATCAATGTTTGGTTAAAGAAGATCAGAGCAGGAGAAACGCTGGAAACGAAACGTGGAGCGGGGCGCCCTCGACGACTGAATAGTCAACAGCTTGCAGAGCTTGAAGATTTGCTTAAAAAGGGTTCCAGCGCTTACGGTTGGGAAAACAACTTGTGGACATCGCCCCGGGTCCGTGAAGTCATCAAAGCTCATTTTGGGATCGAATTCAGTCGCGTCCAAGTCTGGCACATCTTGACTGATTATCTCGGGTGGTCCGCACGCAGGCCAGTGCAGCAGGCTGCAAAACGTGACGAGGTCGAGATCGCCCGATGGAAAGAAGAGGAATTTCCAAGGATTGACCATGAAAGATGCAAGCGTAACGACCATCTGGTTTTTGTTGATGAGTCGGGATTCATGATGGCTCCGACCATACGGCGCACCTTCGCGCCTGCCGGGAGCACACCTGTGAACAAGGTTTTCAACCCGCATGGACGCATTTCCGTGTGTGGTGCGATTGCCATCAGTCCAGCACGGTCGCGGCTTAGCTTCCATTATTATATGCTAAATCACTACTGTCCGGTTTAAAATCCCAGTAAACATTGATAATTTACAGTATCTGGCGGTTGTGGAGTGGGTGGAAGTTGAGCAAGAGCCTGTAAAATTGGCATTTTCTCAAAAAGCGTGAGGCTCAAAATCTGTAAAATAG
>CAIXBQ010000107.1 GCA_903917705.1 uncultured Verrucomicrobia subdivision 3 bacterium
GGCCTTGGCACTGCGTGCCAAAGCCTCCGTTCCCCCGCAGGGGCAGCCCATCTTCCAGCGCGTAATCCCCCCGATTGCCACACCCCACCAGCAAACATAACTCAAAGACAAGGTGACAAATTTATTTCAGGACTTGACCACGGGCAATCTTGATGAACTGAAACCGGAAATTAACCACCAAGACACCAAGGGGGAACAGAGGGCAGGGAGCAGTCGTCAGTCGTCAGTCGTCAGTCGTCAGAAGGGGGCGAGGTATTATTATGCGCTGAGCCTGCTGCTGTTCGCGCTGGCGCTGATGGCCAAACCGATGGCGGTGACGCTGCCGTGCGTGCTGCTGCTGCTGGATTTCTGGCCGCTCAGAAGGGTGGCAGGGGGGAAGGCAGAGGGCAGAGGGCAGACGACAGAAGTCAGAAGCAAAGAAGCAAGGGATGAGACCGGAGACCGGAGACCGGAAGGGGGGCAAGAGTCAGTAGTCAGTAGTCAGTGGGCAGTGGGCAGTGGGATCAAGGAGCTGCTCGTGGAAAAAATTCCGTTCTTCGTGCTGGCGGCGATTTCGTGCGCGGTCACCATCAAGGCCCAGGGGGAATCCGTGGTGCCGATGGATTACGTGCCGGCGGGCTGGCGGATCGCAAACTGCCTGACCGCCGTGGCGCTGTACCTGGGTAAACTGGCCTGGCCGGTGCACCTGGCCATCTACTATCCATTTGTCAAAATCCCGCTGTGGGAAACCCTTGCCGGCGGCCTGCTGCTGGCGCTGCTGACGCTTTTGTTTCTCAAAAAATGGCGCACCGCCCCCGCCCTGCCCACCGGCTGGCTCTGGTTTCTAGTGATGCTGGTGCCGGTGATCGGCATCGTGCAGGTCAGCGTCCAGGCGATGGCCGACCGCTACACCTACCTGCCCGCCATCGGCATCTTCATCGCGGCCGTCTGGGGAGCGGCGGACCTGACCGCCCGGCTCCGGTTCGGGCGCACCCTCCAACTGGCCGGCGCGGCCGCCGTTCTGGGCGCGTGCCTGTGGCTGACCCGCTGGCAGCTCGGCTACTGGCGCGACAGCGTGACGCTGTTCACCCGCGCGGTGGAGGTGTCGGGCGAAAATCCGCTGGGCAATCTTTTCCTCGGCAACGCCTGCCTGGAGCAAGGCGATTTGGATGGGGCGGTCCGCAATTACCGGATTGTCCTCCGGACTGCGCCCGACTCGGAGGATGTCCATTACCGGATCGGCTTCATCCGGCAGCGGCAGAAGCACTGGCCGGAAGCGGAGACGGAATTCAACGAAGTCCTGCGCCTGAACCCGAACAACGGCTTTGCCCACAAATTCCTGGGGGACGCGCGGTCCGCCCGGGAGAAATACACGGAGGCGGCGGCCGCGTATGCGGCCGCGCAGCAACTGCTCCCGGATGACCGGACGATCCAGGCAGCGCTCGCCGCCAACGCCCAGCGGGCCGAAATCCAGAAGGCGCTGGATCCGCTGCTGGCGGCCGCGCAGGCCCGGCCGACAGCGGAAACCGAGGCCCGGATCGCCGCGCTCCGCGAGCTGCAAGGATTTTTTCAGGCGGCCGCGGACCATTATGCCGCCGCGCTGCGCCTGGAGCCGGATGCGCCGCAGACGCTGAACAACCTGGCCTGGCTGCTCACCACCTGCCCGGACCCGGGCGTCCGCGACGGCCGCCGCGCGGTGGCCCTGGCGCGCCGCGCGTGCGAGCTGACCGGGTTTCAAAAAACGATCTTCATCGGCACGCTGGCGGCGGCCCAGGCCGGGGCCGGGAAATTTGACGAGGCGGCGGCCACGGCGCAGCGCGCGTGCGAGCTGGCGTCAAAAAACGGGGAAGCGGACCTGCTGCGGACGAACCAGGAATTGATGAAACGGTATCAGGAACACCGGACGGCGGGGGAGTGAAGCGGGCAAAAGCAAGGGATGAGACTTGAAACCTGAGACCTGAAAAGGGGCGAAAAAACAGTCGTCAGTTGGCAGAGGCAAAAGTTGGATTGATGGATTGGTGGATCCGGAAAAGTTTTGAATTTTGAGTTTTAAATTTTGAGTTTTCAAAGCGGAAAGCGAAAATGAACCACGAAGACACACCAAGGAGAACACGGACGACTGACGACTGCCAACTGATTGCAAACTCAACCCTCAAAACTTAAAATTCAAAACTCCCAAAGGAAACGCTCACGCCAAGAAGCGAAGGCGCTAACGTACGATGCAGCTCATATCATTGCAGTAAATAGCACTGCCTTTTCTTTGTTGGGTTGACTCCCAATACCCGACTCATTGGATAAACCGGATCTTTCATTTGGATTTTTTACCCGATTAAGCAGCCTTGCATGTTTATACAAATAATTTGTATATTTGTGCAATGATGGGTCGCGCCAAAAAAACCGTTCCGGCGGTGCTCTACGATAGCGCCGAGGGGCAGCAAGGCTATTTCACCGCCAAACAGGCGGCCGAGTCCGGCTACCAGCCGGGGAGCCAGGCCCATCATGTCAAGTCGGGGAATTGGGTGCGAGTCGAGCGGGGCATCTACCGGCTGGCGCGCTTCCCGCAATCACATGAAGAGCAGCTCGTCATTTACCAGCTGTGGTCACGCAACCGGGCCGGCGCGCCAGAAGGCGTTTATTCGCACCAAACCGCCCTCAGCATCCATGAACTTTCAGACGTCAATCCGTCCAAACTGCACATGACGGTTCCACTCGCGTTCCGACGGACTTCAAAAACACCGAAGATCCTGGTGCTGCACCGCGCGCGCCTGGATGAGAAAGACGTGGTGCAGCGGCATGGCTTCGCGGTGACGCGACCGCTCCGTGCCATCGCCGATCTGGCCGCGGCTGAATCGGTCTCCCGCGACATCATCGAACAGGCACTGAAGGAAGGGCGGCAACGCGGGCTGATGACCGGGCGGGAAATCTCGGAACTGCGCCATCAGGGACAAATTCCAAAGTGGTTTGACGAACTGCTCGCGGAGGTCCAGCGATGAAGGCACCTCAAAAATACTCATCCGCCACCGCGTTCCGCACCGCGCTGGAAGACCGCCTGAAAAAAACGGCCCAGCTGGAAAATATCGACCTGCAACGGATTCGCCGGCAGGCGGCCTTCGACCGGCTGCTTTGCCGGCTGTTTGCAAAGCCAAAGGCCCCGTGGCTGCTGAAAGGCGGTTACGCCATGGAATTGCGCCTAAAGACCGCCCGCACCACGCGCGATATAGATCTGGCGGTAACCCAGCTTCCGATGCCGGGGGCAGATTGGGATGCGAATGCAGCGTCCATTCTCGAGTCACTACGCGAAGCGGGCAAGCTGGACCTGCTGGATTTTTTCACCTTTGGGTTTGGCGATGCGAAGCAAGACCTGGAGGCCGCGCCCTACGGCGGCGCCCGTTTTCCGGTTGAGGCGCGATTGGCAGAGCGCACATTCGTGAAGTTTCACTTGGACGTGAGCGCGGGCGATGTTTTGCGCCAGCCATACGAATCACTTTCCGGCCGGGACTGGCTGGGGTTTGCCGGCATCGACAAAATGAACTTCCCGGCAGTTTCACCCGAAGAACAATTCGCCGAAAAACTCCACGCTTACACCTTGCCACGAGTCAGCCGGGAGAATACCCGCGTCAAAGATTTGGTGGATTTGATTCTATTGATCGAACAAACCAAACTGGATGCTGCCCGCCTAGCGGAGTCGATCCGTGAAACTTTTCAACGGCGGAAGACTCATGAAATTCCGGCCGACCTCGCTTCGCCGCCGGCTGCGTGGTCCCGGCCATTTGCGGAGATGGCGGCTGAATGCGGACTGGATCCGGACATCGGAAAACATTTCAGTGGAGTCAGCCAGTTTTTCCGCAAGCTGAGGCTATGACGCCGACAGGCGAAACCGACCAGGATCGCATCGGACTCCACTGATTCAAAGCTTGCTCAAGCGCTGGCTCAATACTTCCAACCGGCAACTTGCAACCTGGAACTTGAAACATTCCGCTATGGCGCGGCGAGGCGGTAGAATTTGGGGGAGACGGGCGGGGCGAAGGTCCAGGGGGACACCTGCACGGCCGCATTGGTCCACGGGCCGGCCAGGGAGCCGGCTTCCTGCAGGCTCCAGTCCGCCCAGGTGACCTTCACCTGGCCGGCGGGCGCCCGGGCCACCGACAAGTCAGGCGTGGTCTTGATGACGGTGTTCGTCCAGATGCCGGTGGCGATGGCGCTGTTGGCATCGAAGACGATGCTGGCGGAGTTGGTGATGAGGTCGCCGGTCACCAGGCCGGGCACCGGATTCACGGTGTAGGTGACCATGCCCTGGCCGGCGGGCGGCGAGGTGTTCGCGGGCAGGAAGCCGATCAGGGGATTGGCCGGCGGCAAACCGGTGGCCGGGTCCAGCGTCTGGAAGGTCCAGGTGGCCTGCCCATAGGTGGGGCTCAGGAAGCTGGCGTCCAACGCGGCGTCGATCCGCACATTGACGACATGGCCGCCCGCATTATACGACGTGACGGTATGGGTGTAGGGATTCACGCCCGGGTCCGGAATCACCACTTCGCCGCCGAAGGTGATGGGGCCGAAAACGAAGCTGCCGAGATCCATGGTGACCGGGTCCAGCGGATCGGTGATCACCACGCGCCGGGCCGGGGCCGAGGCGGACGGCAGGTTCTCGAAGCTGACGGCATAGGGCAGCACGGGGATGCCCATGAGGTAATGATGCGGCCCCACCCCGGTCGGCCCGCTTTTATCATTCGGGTCGGCGGAGGCCACCATGACCAGGGTGAGCGAATCCGGCGTGGACGGAATGTCGAGGGACGCGGTCAGGGTGAAGGAACTGCCGACGGGCTGGGTGCCGCCGCCCAGGCCGAAAAAGAAGGTGGCGGAGGAGCCGCACCCGATGAGGGCGGGCACGCTCACCTGGAATCCGCCAGGGACGGGGGTGGAACCGGCGGGGCCGGACAGGGTCATGAGGGGAGAACCGGGAACGCCGGACAGGGTGAGGGTGGCGGCGGCGGAATTGCCGGGACCGAAATTGTTCACCATGACAAAGTAGCCGGAACCGAAGCCCGGCGCGGACACGGCGGGGCCAACAAGGGACACGACCACGCCGCTTTGAACGCTGCACGGAACCTTGATGAAGACAGCCTCGGCGGCGAGCACGGACGGCACGCTCGGCGTCCACCCGCTGCACGTATAGGTGTAAATATTAAAGCCGGAGCCGGTCCACTGTTCCAACTGCGAGCCGATGACCGGCGGCGCGCCGACGATGTCGTCGTAGGTGGCCACGGCGGGGCTGGTGCGGCTGACCAGGTTGAAATTGCCGCAGCCGCAGGCCAGGGACGCCGCCCCGGAACCCGCGGTCCCGGTCAGCGTAAGGGATTCGGTCATGCCGGAACCATTGTAATAAACAAAGCCCTCGCCCGGCGGCGGGCAGGCCGGTGAACCGCCGATATTGCCATTGTAATCAATCCAGGTGGCCGGGTCGATATAGGTGAAGAAATCAAATTTCCGGGTGGAGCAATTCCACAGGCCGACCATGTCGCCCGTCTGCAGGCAGGGCAGGATGGACTCGATATCGGTGGCGCCCACGAACGGGTTGGCGATGAGATGATAGGTGGAGGGGGGCAGAGTGAGCGCGACGCCCCGGCAAACCGCCGGCGCCAGCAGGGCCAGCAACAGGAGGGCGAGCGCGAGGGCGGGACGCAGGGCGGATTTCGAACGAGTGATGGATTTCAGCGAGTTCATAGTTTTGCGGCGGTTGATGTCTGATCATCCCCGGCCATGGAATTCCCGATGAGTTCAATACGGCCCAAGCCTGAGCCCTTGAGCAGTTATATTTAGGGGATGCTTAAAGGATGCTAATAAAGGCGGGAGGCGATGTCAAGGAGGAAAGGGCCATCCGCAAAGCGGAAAGCGGGCCGGATAATTGGATTGATGGATTGATGGATTGATGGATTGATGGATTGATGGATTGATGGATTGATGGATTGATGGATTGATGGATTGATGGATTGATGGATTGATGGATTGATGGATTGATGGATTGATGGATTGATGGATTGA